>JAHFOU010000251.1 GCA_023261525.1 Planctomycetota bacterium
ATCAAGCCCCACCCGTACGGGATCGAGCTGGGCCTCCTGATGAAGATGCTGCACGATGCGGACGCCCGGACCCTCTCCAGCTTCCTGCAGAACGAGTTCTCCCGCATCTCCCCGGCCACGGCCAAGGCCATCTGCGCCGCGGCCAAGGTGGATCCGGGCGCCAAGCCGGCCAAGATCGCGGCCCAGGACGCCGAGGCCCTCTTCAAGGCCATCCCGACCGTGAAGATCATGAACCCGCCGACGGACGTCCTCTCGCCCATCGGCGAGGAGAACCTCCTCAAGGGCCTGCACCGCCAGGTGAAGGCGCCCTTCTACACGGCCGTGACCCGGCCCACCTCGGTCTACAAGGGAAACCCCTTCACCGTGGAGGTGGCCCTGGCCTACGGGGTGGAGGGCTGGCCCGAGGACGAGCTGGTCCGCCTGGTCCGCTTCGCGAACCGGGTGCCGCTCCTGTACCAGCAGGGCGCCTGCGCGGTGACCGAGGCCGTCCTGGACACCGGCTGGCGCAACTACGGGATCGCCCAGTCCAAGGGGGCCCTGCCGTCCGCACCCATGGTCATCGCGGTCCATTTCGCCTCGGTCTGGGTGCCCTTCACCTCCGAGTCCAAGGAGGCCGTGGCCCACTACCCCGAGATCATCCGGGAGATGAAGCTGGCCGTCCAGGAGGCGGGCCGGCGTGTGGCCGCCTACATCCGCAAGCGCCAGCGCCAGGCGAACCAGGAGGAACGGCGCCACATCTTCGAGCGCTACATCGAGGAGGTGGCGGACGCCCTGCACCATCTCGCGGGGGCCGGCAAGAAGGAGCTCGAGCTCCAGCTCCAGAAGATGGCGGAGCAGGCGACCAAGATGGAGGAGCGGGAGGCCGCCAAGGAGCACAAGAAGGACGACGCGGACGACGTCCTGAAGGGGACGACCACCCTCCTGCTGCCGGAGCGGGAGAAGCTCCCGCTGTTCGAACTCAAGTCCGATTCGGAGAAGCCAGCCAAAAAGCCTCGGAAGCGGAAGGGCGATGGGGAGGAGGGGCCATGAAGGTCCTGTTCTTGTCGCTTTCCACCTTCTTCGGGATTCTGGCCCTGTACGCCTGGTTCGTGGGGAAGCCGTATGGGCTTCCCGTGACGTCCGAAACAGCTGGGTGGTTTTTGAGGGCGCGAGTCCTTTTCTGGAGCGCCGGGATCCTTAGCCTGCTTTCCCTGGCTCTCGGGGTCTTCGTCTTTCGTAGAAAGGCACACCATGTCTAAGGGCCCCAAAACCCGGCAGGACGCCCAGACCGCCGAGAAGCTCAAGAAGCTCGGCGAGCAGGTCATCGCCTCGGTGAAGAAGGGCCAGAACCCCGGGATCGACATCCCCATCCGCGCCCTCTCCAACGTGAAGTTCAACCCCAAGACCCAGACCATCGAGATGGGCAAGGACACCCAGGAACGCCAGTTCTTCAATACCGCCATGGCCCGCAAGTTCATGCAGACCCTGCTGGTGGCCTCGACCGTGAAGGAGGACCTCCTCGGCTCCGGCAAGACCACCTCCATCCGCGACCTCTACTACATGACCAAGCACACGGTGAAGGGGACCAAGGAGAACACCTTCGAGGAGCAGGACGAGAGCGATCCCGTCATCGAGGACCTCGAGGTCTCGGTCGACTCCCTGCGCGAGGAGCTCCACCTGTTCGCCTCGAACAAGGGCGCCATGGTGGGGGACATGACCATCGTGGACCAGGGGGACACCATCGACCTCAGGCGCATGGGCTCGGGCGGGTGGTCCATCCCCTCCATCGTCGAGTCCAACGTCATCCAGTTCAAGAAGTGCGACGCCAAGTTCATCCTGCACGTCGAAAAGGACGCCATGTGGCGCCGCCTGAACGAGGACAAGTTCTGGCAGCAGCACAAGTGCATCCTCCTGCACGGCCAGGGCCAGCCCCCGCGGGGCGTCCGCCGCCTCCTGCACCGCATGGTGGCCGAGCTCAAGCTCCCGCTCTACGTCTTCGTCGACAACGATCCCTGGGGCTACTACATCTACTCCGTCATCAAGCAGGGGTCCATCAACCTGGCCTATGAGAGCCGGCGCATGGCCGTCCCCTCGGCGCGTTTCATCGGCCTCTCCTCCTTCGACAAGGAGGGCTACAAGCTCCCGGACAACGTCACCATGCGCCTCAACGACGAGGATCTGGGGCGGGCCAAGCAGCTGCTCCAGTACGACTGGTTCCAGAAGAAGCCCTGGCAGAAGGAGATCAAGAACATGCTCCATTGTGGGGTCAAGCTGGAGCTGGAGGCCCTTTCCAAGAAGGCCATCTCCTTCGCCACCGACGAATACCTGCCGAAGAAGCTCCGCGACCAGGACTGGCTGGACTGACCGGCCATGGGAGAGCGCATGCAGTCGTCGCGCAAGGACCACTTCGACATGCTCCCGATGGAGGAGATCCAGGACAACCCGTTCCAGCTCGGATACCCGCCGGGCGAGTCGGAGGTGGTCCGGGCCGCCTACCAGGTCCGGGACCAGGGGATGACCTTCCCGCTCGTCGTGAGGCCCTGGGGGGCCGGCCACCAGATCGCCTCCGGCCAGCTCTGGCTGGCCGCCTGCCGCCTCCTGGGCGTCCGCAAGGTCCCGGTGCTGATCCGGGCCCTCAGCGACGAGGACATGGCCTCCTTGGCCTTCGAGGAGGCCAGCCTGAGGGGGATCATCACCCCGGGCCACGGGGCCGTCCTGCTCGGCACGGTGGGCAACGCCTGGATCTCCAACCTCCTCGACCGCCTGCGCAGCCGGGCGGACGGCTACCAGGTGGAGGTGGATCCCGAGGCGGCCCGGAACCTCCCGGTGCCCCAGCCGACCTTCCTGCAGCAGGCGCCCGCCGCGGCCCAGTCCCTGTCCGACGAGGTGCTCGCCTCCCTGGGGCCGGATCCGCTCCTGCTGGTGGCGCCCGACCGCTCCGCCACCCCGATGGAGCGCGGCATTTACGATACCCTGATGGGCTTCCGGTGCCGGCACACCCCGCTCTCCTGGTTCCAGACGGTCATGGACGTCGGCAAGCGCTGGGTGCTGGAGAGCGCCTCCTCGGGAGGCCAGCTGGAGATCCTGTCCCCCCTGGGCCGCACGGGCGCGGCGGCCGAGGCCGTGGCGGCCTTCCGGGCCTTCCTGCTGGAGCGGCATCCCTCCGGCCGCCTGGAGGAGGCCCCTCCCCAGGAACGCTCGGGCCTGCACCGCTTCGTGTTCGAGATGGAGGAGGGGGACCTCCGCCACCAGTTCATCCTGCTGTGGAAGGCAGGGCGTTCGGTCATGCTTCACCTCTCGAATACCCCCCGCTTCTTCCTGTATGATGTCAAGGGCATGCTGGAGATCGTGGAGTCCGCCGAGATCCTCTAAACCCGAGAAGGGGAACCATGTCGAACGACAGCGACGTCATGATCGTGGGGATGGATCTGGGGACCAGCTCCACGGCCGCCCTGTTCAAGGGCGGGAACGTGTACCTGCCTTCCGTCGTCGGCTACGCGAAGCCCGGCGTCCTCCCCGGCCTCCTTCCGGCCGGCAAGAACGTCCTCTTCGGCGAGGAGGCCCTGATCCACCACAACCTGGTCACCACGGTCTGGCCGATCCGCCAGGGCACCATCGCGGATTCCCGGGCGGCCACCGACTTCTGCGCCCACGTCTCCCAGCTGATCGACCCCACCCGCAAGCGCCAGATCAACGTGGTGGTCGGCACGCCGGCCCATGCGCCCACCCGGCACATGGCGGCCGCGCGCCAGGTCCTGGCCGGGAGCTTCCACAAGGTCCAGTTCTACCCGGAGCCCTTCCTGGAGGTGATGGGCCTGCGCGCGGAGAAGGGCCGGGAGGGCCAGGCCGATCCCGCCCTGAACTCCCTCGTCATCGACATCGGGGCCGGCACGACGGATGTCACGGTCGTCCAGGGCCTGCTTCCCGGCGCCGACCGCCAGCGGAGCGTGGCCATCGCCGGGGACGAGGTGGACC
>JAHFOU010000017.1 GCA_023261525.1 Planctomycetota bacterium
GACGTCAGCGGGGTCTCGATCTACAACCAGAAGACCCAGGACTTCGCCTTCCGCCCCGGGCCGGTGTTCGCCAACATCCTCCTGGCCGACGAGATCAACCGCGCCACCCTGCGCACCCAGTCCTCCCTGCTCGAGGCCATGGAGGAGCGCCAGGTCACCGCCGACGGGATCACCCACACCCTGCCCGACCTCTTCTTCGTCGTCGCCACCCAGAACCCCATCGAGCTGGCCGGGACCTACCCCCTGCCGGAGGCCCAGCTGGACCGCTTCCTGCTGAGGACCAAGATCGGCTACACCTCGCCCGAGGAGGAGGTGGCCATCCTCTCCGGCCAGAAGATCAGCCACCCGCTCGCCGCCCTGGAGCCGGTCTGCACCTCGGCCGAGGTCCTGGCCATCCAGAAGCGGGTCCGGGAGATCTACGTGGACCCCGCCATCCAGGACTACATCGTGAAGATCGTCGGCGGCACCCGGAAGGCCGAGGACGTGGTGCTGGGCGCAAGCCCCCGCGGATCCCTGGGCCTCCTGCGCGCGGCCCAGGCCGCGGCCCTGCTCGACGGGCGCGACTACGTGGTGCCGGACGCCGTCAAGAAGCTGGCCCAGGCCGTGCTGGCCCACCGCGTCATCCTGAGCCCCCAGGCCAAGCTCTCGGGCTTCACCCCGGACCTGGTCATCGACGCCGTGCTCGCCCGCACCGAGGTCCCCGTCGAGAAGAAGCCGGCCTAGCGCTGTGGCGCGGAAGGCCTCCACACCCGTCCCGGCCAGCCTGCGGATGACCGCCCGGGGCAAGGGCCTGCTGGGCTTCGCCCTGGCCTCGGCCGCCCTGGGGCTCTGGGCCCACGCGACCCCCTTGCTCGTTTTCGCTCAGGCCCTGGTCCTGGTCCTGGCGGCGATGGCCGTCTGGGCCCGCATCGGCGCGAGGGGGGTCTCCCTGCGCCGTCGCCACCCCGGCTGGGCCTTCGAGGACGAGGTCCTCTCGGTCCGCCTCACCCTGGCCAACCAGACCCGCCTGCCCATCCGCTGGCTGGAGCTGGAGGACAACTTCCCCGCGGACCGCGACACGGAGAAACCCCTCTGCCTGCCGGGCCCCCTGGAGGCCAAGAGCGGGGCCGAGATGACCTACTCCGCGCCCTGCCGCAAGCGGCGGGGGGGGTACCAGCTCGGGCCCACGGCCATCATCCTCCGCGACCCCCTCGGCACCTTCGAGGCCCGCGCGGAGGCGGGCGGGACCACCGGGCTGACGGTCTTCCCCCGCACCGCGCCCATCGCCCAGCTCGCGCTGGCGGGGATGGCCCGCTGGGACAACGTGGACACCGAGACCATCCCCAAGGCCGGCACCTCGCTCAACTTCTCGGGGACCCGGGAATACCGCCAGGGCGACTCGCTCAAGTTCATCCACTGGGCCGCCACGGCCCACACCGGGCGCCTGGTGGTGAAGGAGTTCGAGCTGAACGTCGCCACCGAGGTCTCGGTCTTCCTGGACGCCCACTACTACGCGGTGAAGGGGATGGGCCGGGAGACCACCTTCGAGTACGGGGTGAAGGCCGCGGCCTCCGTGGCCCGCCACGCCATCGCCCGGGGCTCGAGGGTCCGCTTCGTCTGCACCTCCAAGAAGGCCCTGGAGATCCCCCTCGGCCGGGGGGAGTACCACCTCCTGGGGCTCCTGCGCTCCCTGACCGAGGTCCGCCCGGACGGGCCCGAGCCCCTGGACAAGGTCCTGCGCCGCTGGATCTCCCGCATCGAGGCGGCCTCGACCGTGGTCCTCGTCATGAACAGCGTGAAGCTGGACCTCAAGGCGTATGTGGAGGCCTTCGCCCTCCTCAAGGCCCGCCAGGTGCGCATCCTGCTCGTGCTGATCGACGACAACACCTTCCTCAACCTCTGGGAGAACGCCCAGGCCAAGAAGGTCCACGCCCTGCTCCTGCCCGACGTGATCCGCATGCTGGTGGGGATGGGGGTGACGGTCTACACCCTCGCCCAAGGCGACGACCTCACGGAGCGCTTCGCGAAACCCTATGCCTACACGCCCACGGCCGGCTAAGCACCACCCCGAAGGGGGACGCAAGGCCCGGCGGGCCTACGCGGCCCGTCCGTACCAGGGTCCCCGGGACGCCGGCTTCTACGGCACCCTCTGGGCGGCCGGGACGGCGGCGGCGGCCGGCGGGGCCTCCCCGACCGGGGCCCTGGCCGCCGGCGGGGTCTGGGCGATCTGGCTCCTGCTCTCCTGGCGCTTCAGCGTCTGGCTGAGGGGCCAGGAGGACTTCGACAGCCCGGCCGTGGACACCATGGCCTCGCCCAACGCGGCCGGACTGCTCTTCATCGTCCTGCCCGCCTTGGCGGCCGCCGGGGCCTTCGTGGGCACCGGGGGGCGGCTCTGGTGGGAACCCCTGGCCGCGGCCGGCCTGGCGGGCATGGCCGCGGGCGCCTGCTCGGCCTTCCTGGAGCGGGGCTTCCGCGCCGGGATGATCTGGGCCGCCGTCGCCCTGCTGGGGGCCCTGGGACGGCCGGGCCCCGCCTGGGAGCCCGCCCTCCTGGCCGGGGTCCTGGGCGTCTGGTACTTCGCCGTGACCGCCGGGCAGGAAAGGGCCTTCCGCCACACCCCGGACGGCCCCTTCCCCGAGCCCGGCCGCCTGCCGGGGGACGCGGCCGTGCCCGCGGCCCTCCTGCTGCTGACCCTGATCGCAGCCTGGGTCTGGACCCCGTCCATGACCCCGCGGGCGGCCCAGATCCTCCCGGCCACGAACTTCCACATCTGGGCGCCGGGGGAGCGGGGCGGGGGGTTCAACCTCCCCTTCTTCGGGCCGCCGCCCGTGGATATCGCCGGAGTCCCCCTGTCCACCCCCTCGTCGGAGTCCGTGGTCCTGGAGCGCATGATCGGCACGGCCGCGGGCGCGGGCACGGGGGGCCTGGCCGCGGTGGCGCTGGGCGCCGTCCTCATCCTGCTCTACCTGGCCTGGAAGAAGCGGCGCAAGGCGGCGGACAAGCAGGAGCTGGAAAAGCGCCGCGAGACCCTGCGCGGCCCCGGGGTCCAGCCCAAGGCCCGGGCCGTCGTCGAGGCCGCCCCCGAGGACCCCCGGCTGGCCGTGGTCTACTGGTACAACCGCCTGCGGGCGGAGCTGGCCTCGCTGGGCATCCCGAAGGAGGCCTGCCTGACCCCCTCGGAATACGCCAGCGCCCTCTCCCGGCACCCCTCGGCTGGCGCGGCGCCCCTGCCCGAGCTGACCGAGCTCTTCCACCGGGCCGAGTACAGCCCCCATGAGATCGGCCAGGACGAGAAGCGCCGGGCCGAGACCCAGTACCAGGAGACCATCGCCCGCGTGGCCCTGAGGCCATGATGGACCTCGGCGGCCTCCTGGCCGCGGGGGCCCTTCTCCTGTCGGGCTGGGCCCTGGGGCGGCGACTGCTGGCCCCGTGGCGATCCCGGCTCGGCGACGGCCTCTTGTTCGAAACCTGCTCGGCGGGGGCCGGCCTGGGCCTCTGGGGCCTCGGCACCTTCCTGCTGGGCACGGCGGGAATGCTCCATCCCTGGCTCTTCCGGAGCCTGATGGCGGCCGGGGCCGTGCTGGCGATGGCCGACCTGAAGACGCTGGGTCCCGCGGTCTCCTCCTTCCGCACTGACGGCCTGGGTCTGCTCCAGGGGGCCCTGGCCGCCCTCGCCCTGCTCGCGTCGGCCTCCGCTCTCGGCATGGCCTCCACGGACTATGACAGCCTGGAGTACCACCTCGGCGCCCCGGCCGCCTACCTGAGGCAGGGCCGGATCTCCTTCCTGGCGGACAACGCCTTTGCCGCCTTTCCGGAACAGCAGGAGATGCTCTGCCTGGCCTCCCTGGCCGCCACCCGGACCCATGCCGGCGGCGCGACGGCGGCCCAGACCCTCAACCTGGCCTGCTGGATCCTGGCCGCGGCGACCCTGCTGGCCCTGGGGCGTCGGCACGGATCCGGCCGGGCCGGGGCCTGGGCGGCCCTGGCCCTCCTGGCCTCGCCCTGGGTGAGGGACACCGGAGGCTGGCTTCCGTACAACGAGCCCGGGCTGAGCCTGTTCTCCCTCCTGGCCTTTGCCGCGGCCCTGGAAGGGGAGGCCGTCCTCTCGGGCTTCTTCGCCGGCCTGGCCTTCGCGGTGAAGTACCCGGCCCTCCTCCTCGTCGTCGCGCCCCTGGGCCTGGCCCTGGGCCTCCGCAAGGCCTCCGACCTCCCGCGCTTCCTGATGGCCGCGGCCATCCCGGCGGCCCCCTGGCTGGTCCGCAACCTCCTGGCCGTGGGCAACCCGGTCTATCCCCTGCTGACCTCCGTCCTGGGCCCCCCGGGTTTCGACGCGGCGCGTTTCGACGCGGCCCATGTGCCGCCGCCGTCGGGTTGGACGACGGCCCTGGCCGACCTTTCCCAGGGCTTCCTGGTCCCGGGGGCCCTGATGGTCTTCCTGCTGTTCGGGTGGGGGCTTGGAAATCCGGGCCGAAAGGCTCGCCTCCTGGCCCTGCTCTGGTCCGTTGTGGGGCTTTTCCTGTGGTACCGATTCACCCACCGCGTGGACCGCTTCCTCCTGCCCCTCCTGCCGCCCTTCTGCCTGGTCCTGGGCCTGGGGGTGGAGGCGTTGGCAAGGCTTCCCGGTGGCTGGCTGGGCCGGTGCGTCCCCGTGGCCGCCGTGCTCTGGACGGCCGGCTGGGGCTTCTGGATGACGTCCGGGCAGGACGACACCCAGACCCTGGCCGCCCGGATGCGATTGGCGGGGGCGACCTACTCCCACGAGGCCATCCTCCAGGTGAACGCCCTGCCGGCCGGGTCCAAGGTGCTCTTCGTCGGGGAGGCGGAGACCTTCTACGTCCGCCTGGACGGGGCCCTGAAGGTCGTCGCGCCCACGGTCTTCGACGCCAAGCCCTTCGAACGCGCTGTGGAGACCGGAAGCTGGGCCGCCTGCGTGGAGAACCTCCGGGCCCAAGGCTTCACCCACCTCTACCTGAACTGGCCGGAGCTCCACCGCCTCCAGACGACCTATGGGGACCGCCGGCGCGGCTATTCCCGCCTGCTGACGTCGACACCCACGGAGCCGGCGGGATTCACCGACAATTTCTTCGACCGGCTGGAGGCCGCGGGCCTCGCCAGGAAGGTCTGGGAGGAGGGCGGGGGGCGGTGGAGGATCCTGGAATTGCAATGAGCCGGGACCAGGCCAGGTTCTGGATCCGGGAGCTCTTTCTGGGGATGGTGTACTGGGGCATCGGATGGCTCCTCGTGGGAGTCCTTGCCGCCGCCCTCGTTGCCCTGATCCAGGAACTCAGCAGCGGATCCGTCATGACCAAGGTCATCTCCTGGGTCCTCGGCAGCCTCCTGCCCATGATCGGCGGTTTCTTCCTCTCCGCCCGGCGGCCGTTCCTGTCCAACACGGAGGGTGCGATACCCCACGAGCGCTTCCTGCTGATCCGCAGCCTCGCGGCGGGATGGATCTGGGTGTTGATTCCCCTGGTGATCCCGGGCGAGTCGGCGTGGAAGGCCATCTGGCCCTTCTGCATGATCACGTTCCTGGGGAGCTGGCAGGTCTGGTGGATCCTGGAAGCCCAGCGCCATCAGAACAAGCGGGAGGCCGACCTCAGGGAGCAGGTCGCCGCCAGGAGCCTTCCCACGCTCTGGGAGGAGATGGCCTCCCGCCCCGAGGACGAGGTTTGGGAGAGCGCCCTCTCGATGGCCGCGAAGCGGGACAAGGCCGTGGACTTCCTGAAGGAGCGCCTCTTCCCCGCCGAGGCCGGGGCGGAGGGCATGGCCCGGGCGATCTCCTGCCTGGACCATTTGGATCCCCAGGTGAGGGACCGAGCCTCGGCCGACCTGGAGGGGTTGGGGCGGGAGGCCGCGCCGACCCTCCGGGAGGCCCTGGCGGCAAACCCCACATCGGAGACACGCGTCCGCCTGGAGCGCCTGCTCACCGCCCTGGAGGATCCCGGCCGTGGTTTCCCCGAGACCCGGCGCAGGCTGAGCGCCATCCGGGTCCTAAAACGCATCGCGACCCCGAAGGCCCGGGAGATCCTGACCGCGTTGGGGCGGGGGGATCCTGCCTCCCGCTTCACCCGGGAGGCCTTGGGCGTTCCCGAGCCCGGCTAGCGGATCAGGCGCAACAGCAGGACCATCCAGATCGTCGCGTTGGCGAAGTGCCCCGCCCAGCAGATCCGGCACCGGAGGCTGCGGCTGACGAGGCTCCAGGCCAGGAAGAGGGTCATGGCCAGCGCCAGGCTGGAAGCCCCGAGGAGGAGGCGCGGATCCCAGCCGGCGCGAAGCCCCCAGGCGAGCAGGGGATAGAAGGCGGCGGCCAGGACGGCGTTCGGGACCCCCAGCAGGGCCGCGCGGCGGGAGCGCAGGAGGGTCTCGCAGGCCCCGTCCTTGGAACAGAAGCCGGCCCCGGCCATCCACTCGGGAAGGTCCCGGTACCGGCCCCAGAGCGCGGCCAGGGACGAAGCCAGGCCCAGGACCATCGCGAGGCGGAGCGCCAGGTCGGACATGGCGGGCAGGATAGCTATAATCCCCACCCATGACATCCAGCCTCCTCGACGCCGCCCGCAAGCACCATCCCCGCATCACCGAGCTCCGCCGCCGCATCCACGCCGAGCCCGAGCTGGCCTTCGAGGAGCACCAGACCGCCGCCCTGGTGGCCGAGGAGCTGAAGGCCATCGGCGGCTGGGCCATTCGGACGGGAATCGCCAAGACCGGGATCCTGGCCGACCTGCCCGGCCCCAAGGGATCCAAGATCCTCGCCTTCCGCGCCGATATGGACGCCCTGCCGGTGACCGAGGCCCCGGGCGAGAGCTTCGTCTCCACACGGCCCGGCGCCGCCCACGTCTGCGGGCACGACGCCCACACGGCGATGCTGCTGGGCACCGCGCGCCTCTTGGCCGAGCGGAAGGCCGAGCTGCCGGTCGGCATCCGCCTGATCTTCCAGCCCGCCGAGGAGAAGCCGCCCGGGGGCGCTCCCCTCATGATCCGCGAAGGCGCCCTGGACGGCGTGGCCGAGGTCTACGGGGCCCACGTCGCCCCCGAGACCCCGGTCGGAATGGTGGCCACCCGCGAGGGGCCCCTCATGGCCCAGGCCGACCGCTTCGACATGACCATCACCGGGCGGGGCGGCCACGGGGCCACGCCCCACCTGGTGCTGGACCCCGTGCCGGTGGCCGCCGAGATCGTCCTGGCCCTGCAGACGCTGAGGGCCCGCCGCGTGGCGCCCACCGATCCGGTGGTCATCACCGTGGGGAAGATCTCCGGGGGGGAGACCTTCAACCAGGTGCCCGATGCCGTGACCCTGATCGGGACGGTCCGCACCCTCACGAAGGAGACCAGCCGCGCCCTGCCCGAGCTGATCCAGAAGACCGCCCGGGGCATTGCCGAGGCCCACGGCTGCCGCTTCTCCTGCGACTACCAGAAGGGCTACCCGCCCCTGGTGAACCACGCCTCCGCCGTGGGCCGGGTGAAGGCCGCCGTGGAGGGTGTCCTCGGGGCCGGGAAGTTCCTCGCCTGCGAGCCCACGATGTACGGGGAGGACTTCTCCCATTACCTGGAGGAAAAGCCGGGCGCCTTCTTCTTCCTGGGCATGCGCAAGGGCGACGAGGAGATCCAGGCCTGCCACTCGCCCCGCTTCCGCCTGGACGAGGCGGTCCTCCCGACGGGCCCGGCCCTCTTCCTGGCCCTGGCCCTCGGCTTCCCGAAGTGACCCCGGCGCTGGCCGCCGCCGTCCGGGCCGCCGAGGAGGCCGGGCGCCTCATCCTGCGCCGCTATGGCACGGCCCTGACGGTGCGCGACAAGGGGGTGGCCGACATCGTCACCGAGGTCGACGCGGCCGCGGAGCGGCTGATCCGCCGCAGGCTGGCCCCCCTCGGCATCCCCGTGATGGGCGAGGAGGGCGGCGGCGGGGAGGGGGCGGACCGCCTCTGGATCGTGGACCCCCTGGACGGCACCGTGAACTTCGCCCACGGCTATCCCGTCTTCTCGGTTTCCATCGCCCTGGTGGAGCGGGGCCGCCCGGTGGTCGGGGTGGTGCATGACCCCACGCGCCGGGAGACCTTCCGTGCCGAGCGGGGCCATGGGGCCTGGCTGGGGAAGAAGCGGCTGAAGACCAGCCCCCGCCGCCGGCTGATGGAATCCCTCCTGTCGACGGGGTTCTCGTACCAGCGCGGGAGCCTGCTGGAGAGGAGCCTGCGCCGCTTCGGGCGCTTCCACCATGCGGCGCGCGCAGTGCGACGCCCCGGTTCCGCCGCCATCGACCTGGCCTATGTCGCGGCGGGGCGCTTCGACGGCTTCTGGGAGACGGGGCTCAAGCCCTGGGACGTGGCGGCCGGCTGGCTCCTGGTGGAGGAGGCCGGGGGACGGGTCTCGGACTATGCCGGAAGGCCCTACCGCCTGGGCTCCGTGGACATCCTGGCCTCGAACGGCCCCCTGCACGGCGCGATGCGCAGGACCCTGGCGTGAGCGGGGCGGTCCGCCTCTCCCCGCTGACGGCCCGCCAGGTCCCCGACCTCCTCGTGCTGATCCGCGCGCTCGCGGAATTTGAGCACCTGCCGCCGCCGGACCCGGCGGCCGCCCGACGCCTCCGCGCCGCCCTGAGGACGAAAGCCCTCCACGGCCTGATCGCCCGCCGGGACGGCAGGGCCCTGGGGTATGCCCTCTACTTCTTCACCTTCAGCTCCTTCCTGGCCCGGCCCACCCTTTATCTGGAAGACCTCTTCGTCCTGCCGGAGGCCCGGCGGTCCGGCCTCGGGGGACGGATGTTCCGGGCCTGCGCAGGCATCGCGCGGAAGCGGGCCTGCGGGCGCATGGAGTGGGCGGTGCTGGACTGGAACCGCCCGGCCCACCGCTTCTACGCCAAGGAGGGCGGGCGCAAGCTCAAGCAGTGGGAGCTGTACCGGATGACCCTGAGGAAGGGCGCCTTCTAGCCTCGCCTCCTGCGGTATCATGGGGGGCGATATGAAAGTCTGCTTCGTCCTTCCGCCCGAGACCCATTCCATCGAGTCCTCCATCCCCAAGCGGCTGGAGGGCGGCAAGGGGATCTATCCCAAGCTCGGCATCCTCTCCGTGGCGGCCTACGCCGAGAAGACCGCCGGCATCGACGCCAAGCTCCTCGACTGCCCCGCCCTGGGCCTGGACTATCCGGCCCTGGGACGCACCCTGGCTTCCGACCCGCCCGACCTGGTGGCCATCAGCACCCTCACCTTCAACCTCATCGACACCTTCAAGGTCATCCGGACGGTGAAGGAGAACAGCCCTACGTCCCTGATCTGCGTCGGCGGCCAGCACGTGAACCTCTACCCCGAGGAGACGCTGAGGCTGGAGGGCGTGGACTTCGTCGTGGCGGGGGAGGGGGAACGGAGCTTCGCCCAGCTCGTCCAGGCCCTGGAGGCCAAGGCCTCGGACGACCAGCTCGCGGCCATCCCCGGGCTGGGCTTCAAGCGCAACGGCGCCGTCCGCCTCAACGCGACCCTGGACAAGGTCCCGGACCTGGATGCCCTGCCCTTCCCGGCCCGCCACCTCATCGACATGGGCCAGTACTCCCACCTGATCGGGAAAGGAAAGCGCTTCGCCACCCTCCAGTCCTCGCGCGGATGCCCCGCCGCCTGCCTCTTCTGCGACATCCGTCTGACCAAGTTCCGCCAGCGTTCGCCCGAGAGCGTGGTCGCCGAGATCCGCATGCTGGCCGAGCAGGGCTTCGACGACTTCTTCTTCGTGGACGACACCATCACCATCAACCGCAAGCGCCTGCGCACCATCTGCCAGACCCTGGCCAAGGAAGGCCCCAAGATCCACTTCAAGATCAGCGCCCGGGTGGACACGGTGGATCCCGAGCTCCTGGCCGACCTCAAGGCCGCCGGCTGCTACCGCATCCACTTCGGGGTGGAGAGCGCCACGCCGCGCCTGCTCGAATACATGGAGAAGGGCGTGATGCCGGAGCGCATCGAGAAGGCCTTCCAGGACACCCGGGCCGCCGGGATCGGGACCTACGCCTACATGATGATCGGGATCCCCTCCGAGACCGAGGAGGAGATGTACCGCTCCACGGACTTCGCCGTCTCCCTGAAGGCCGAATACGCCCAGTTCTCGGTCTGCACGCCGTATCCCAAGACGGCGCTCTACCAGCGCATGATGCAGGACGGCATCGTCCCGGAGGACTACTGGCTGGACTTCGCCAAGAACCCCCGCGAGGACTTCCGGATGCGCTTCTACAACCCGGACTTCGACGAGGAGGATCTCCGCAAGATCCAGGACGAGTGCCACCGGCGCTTCTACGGCCGGGCGGAGATCGTGGCGCGGGAGGCCCTGAAGCTCCGCTCCTGGGCCGACCTCAAGGCCAAGGCCAAGATCGGCGCGAACATCCTCCTGAAGCGGATCAACCGGTAGCGGCCGGGCAGCGCCTTTCGACGGGGCGAGAGGTCCCCAGCGCCACCCCCGCGAAGACCAGGGCGCCCGCCAGCACCATCGACGGCCCAAACCTCCCCCCGAGGAAGGCCGCCTCGCAGGCCGCCGCCAGCAGGGGCTGGAGGTAGATATAGGCCGCTACCGTCGAGGCCTCCACCCGCCTCAGGGCCCAGGAGTTGAGGACGTAGGTCAGCACCGTCGCGAAGAGGATGATGAGCCCCCCGAAGGCCCAGCCCCGATGCGGGATCTCCCCCAGCGGCAGGCGCAGAAGGCTGGGCGCCGCCACCAGGTCCAGCCCCAGGGCCCCGAAGGCGAAGACCCAGGCCGTGGCCGCCAGGGCGTCCGTGCGCTTCATCAAGGGCCTCGACAGCACCAGGAAGAGGGAGAAGGAGCAGGCGTTGGCCAGGATGAGGGCGTTGCCCGCATGTGCCCCTCCGGCCTCCGCCGCCGCCTTGGGAAGCAGGAGCACCGCCGCCCCCGAAAGGGCCAGGGCGATGCCGGCCGCCTTGCGCCAGCCCAGGGCCTCCTGGCCCAGGAGCCGGGCCGCCAGCAGGGTGAGCACCGGGATGGAGGTGTTGATCAGGGCCGCCTGGGTGGGGGTGGTCAGGGTCAGGCCCTCGATGAAGCAGGCCTGGTTGAGGACGATGCCCAGGCCCGAGAGCCCGGCCAGCTTGAGGAGATCCCGGCGCGGCAGCCTCCAGCGTCCGGCCGCGACCGCCCAGGCCATCAGGACGGCGGCGGCGCAGGACACCCGGATCGCCGACCAGGCCAGGGGCCAGCCCGGGACCGGGAAGGCCCTCAGGACCTCCTTGCCCCAGTAGTAGTGGAGCCCGAAGCAGACGGAGACCGTCAACAGGGCCAGGTGGACGCGGAAGCGGGAGGCCGGCACCTCCCTGTTATCGGCCGGAAGCCCCCGCCTCCTGAGCGGCTACCAGCCTTTGCCGCCGAAGTGGGCATCGGCCTCGCGGCAGTACTTCGCGAACTCCTCCGAGGCCAGGTACTTGGCCGGCAGGACGGTCTGGAGGTAGGCCTGGTAGGCCTTGGGCGACAGGGGCTTGCCGCCCTCGGTCATGAGCCGGCCCTCGGCGTCGTAGGGCTGGAAGGCCATCTCGGGCAGACCCCGCTTGCGGAAGAAGCTGGCCGCCGGGACATGGAGGAGGTCCTTGGGCGTCAGACCGGCCGGGTAGTCCTTCTCCTCCTCGACCTGCCAGAGAATCTCCTTGGCCTTGTCGAGCGTCGTGCCGGGGAGCTTCTGCTGGATCAGCGCCAGGTTGATGGGCTCGACGACCATCTCCTTCACCTCCTGCATGTACTCCCCCTGGGAGGCGGCATTGGTCTTGTCCTTGAACCCGAACTGCATCACGGTGGCCCCTCCGGACTCGGAGCCGAACATCTCCAGGCCCCGCGGGTACCACTGGTTGAGGACCTTCTGGACCTGGGCCAGGCCCCCGGCGTACTCCCCGCGCGCGGCGCGGAGCGCGACCTCCTTGAAGTTGCGTCGGCCCGAGGTGATGTGGAAGGCCTCCTCGGAGAGCATGGGCGCCATGGAGCGCGCCATCGGGGCGTAGGTGAAGACGCGCTGCATCTCGAGCTGGTACTTCCCGACCAGGTCGATGACGGCGGCGAAGATCACGTTGTCGGCGAACTCGTTGAAGACGATGTTGAAGGCGTCCAGGACGTGGCTGCCCGTCTGCATGGACAGCAGCTCCTCCATGGTCTCCTGGGCCACGTCGCCCATGCCCAGCTTCTTCCAGGAGGGGTCGTGGGCCAGCACCCAGAACATCTGGTAGGCGTGGCGCAGCTCCTCGCCCATGATCCTCAACGTGTCGTACTTGGCCTGGTCGGAGAAGGCGCCCTCCAGGGTGAGCCGGTGCTGCTGGATGGAGCCGAATTCGGTGGAGCACTGGGCCCGGATGATGTCCTTGGCCGAGTAGAACATGTTGCCGGTCATGTCCCCGGCCTTCTCGAACTTGGCCTGGCCGGCGAACTGGCCGAGCTCCGCGATAGGCGCGGCGGTGCCGATGCGGGCGGTCAGCTGGAAGGGAGTCTGCCCCCGGAAGTACTTCTCCCAGCTGTCCGTCAGGAAGTGCATCTCCGGGAAGTTCTTCCCCTGCCAGTCGACGACGGCGGCATGGAACCTCTCGGGGATCAGCTCGGTGGTGAAGCTTGCCATCGGTGCGCTCCTTTCGGGCTCAGGCGCTCTTGCGCCGGAGGGCCAGGGCCTCGGTCTCTTGAACGGACTGGATGCAGCGGTCGATCAGGGCGAGCAGGGTCTCCTTCTCGCGGGCGGAGAAGCGGGCGAAGGCGCGCTCGCCCCAGGCCTCCTGCAGCGGGGCCACCTGGGCCAGGAAGCGGCGGCCCTTCGGCGTGAGGCGGGCGCGGGTGACCCGGCGGTCGGTCGGGTGGTCCTCCCGGGTGACATAGCCGTCCCGCTCCAGGCGGTCCACCATGCCGGTGATGTTGGCCTTGGTCACGAGGAGGTTGCGGCCCAGGGCGGAGAGGGGCAGGCCCTCCGATTTGGCCTCGCCGCGGGCGATGGAGGCCAGGACCACCCACTGCTGCTGGGTGAGGCCCCGGGCGCCGGCGAGGCGGTTCCCCGCCCTGGCCAGCTGGGCCGAGGCGCGGAAGACGGCAAGCACGATGCGCTCGTGATGGTTCATACGTTGACTATCCGGAGACTAACGGAAAGCCGGGCGGGCGTCAAGCCCCGGCGGCGGGCGGCGCGGGGAGGTCCCCGGCGGGCTCGGGCTGGACGACCTCGCCCTCGGTCTCGCCGGATTCGGGGATGACCCGGGCCACGGCCACGATGCGGTCGTCGTCCGTCAGCTTCATCAGACGGACCCCCTGGGTGGCCCGCCCCGCCTCGCGGATCTGGTCCACCGGGGAGCGCACCACCATGCCCTGGGTGGTCATCAGCATGACCTCGTCGCCGTCGCGCACGTTGAGGACGGCCACCACGGGGCCGTTGCGGTCCGTGGTCAGGATGTTGGTGACGCCCTGGCCGCCGCGGTGCTTGGCCCGGTACTCCTCGAACTCCGTGCGCTTGCCGTAGCCGCGCTCGCAGACGGTCAGCACCGAGGCCCCCGGCTCCGCCAGGCAGACCCCAACCACCTCGTCCTTGTCCTTGAGCCGGATCCCGCGGACCCCGTGGGCGGCACGCCCCATGGCGCGGGCCTCGGCCTCGGAGAAGCGCTGGGCCCGGCCGGCCCGCGTCGCCAGGACCACGTCGTCCTTGCCCGACGTCAGCACGGCGGAGACCAGGCGGTCCCCCTCGTCGATGCGGATGGCGATGATGCCCGAGGCCCGGGGGCGGCTGTACTCCTCCAGGGCCGTCTTCTTCACCGTGCCCTGCGCGGTCACCATGAGGATGAAGCGGGCGTCGAACTCGCGGACCGGGATGATGGAGGCCAGCTTCTCCCCGGGCGACAGGCTGAGCAGGTTCGCCAGGGCCCGCCCGCGCGCGCCCCGGGCCAGCTCGGGGAGCTCCCAGACCTTCTTCCAGTAGGCCCGGCCCAGGGAGGTGAAGAAGAGCAGGGTGTCGTGGGTGGAGGCCACCAGGAGGCGCTCGGTGAAGTCACCCTCCTTGGCGTCGGCCGCGGTCACCCCCACGCCCCCGCGCTTCTGGCGGCGGTAGTTCTCCAGGCCCAGGCGCTTGAGGTAGCCCTCGTGGGTGATGGTGACGGCCATCTCCTCGTCCTCGATCAGCTCCTCGGCGGTGAAGTCCTGGACCTCCTGGGCCTGGATCTCCGTGCGGCGCACGTCGCCGTGCTTCTTCTTCAGCTCGAGCATCTCGTCCTTGATGAGCCCCAGGACCATGGACGGGTTGGCCAGCAGGGTGCGGTAGTAGGAGATGCGCTCGATCAGCTCGCGGTACTCCTCGTCCAGCTTCTCCTGCTCCAGCCCGGTCAGGCGGGAGAGCTGCATTTCCAAAATGGCCTTGGACTGGACCTCAGAGAGCCCGAAGCGCGCCATGAGGTTGGCGCGGGCGTCCGGCGTGGACTTGGAGGTCTTGATGGTCCGGACCACCTCGTCGATGTTGGCCAGGGCGATCTTGAGCCCCTCGACGATGTGGGCGCGCTCCTCGGCCAGCTTCAGGAGGTGCTTGGTGCGGCGTCGGATCACGTCGACCCGGTGGTCGATGGTGCACTGCAGGAAATCCTTGAGCGTCAGGGTCTTGGGCCGCCCCTGGACCAGGGCGATCATGATGATGGAGAAGGTTTCCTGCAGGGGGGTGTTCTCGTAGAGCTGGTTCAGGAGGACCTCGGGCTCCTCGCCCTTCTTCATCTCGATGACGACGCGGATGCCCTCCTTGTCCGACTCGTCGCGCAGGTCCGAGACCGCCTCGAGCCGCCCGTCCTTCACGAGGTCGGCGATGCGCTCGATGATGCCGGACTTGGTGAGCTGGAAGGGGATCTCGGTGACCACGATGTTCTGGCGGCCGGGGCGACCCTCCTCGACCATGGTCTTCGCACGCACGGTGATGTGGCCGCGGCCGGTCCGGTAGCCCTGGAGGATGCCCGAGCGCCCGCAGATGATGCCGCCGGTCGGGAAGTCCGGGCCCTTCACGATCTCGGCCAGCTCGTCCACGGTGGAATCCGGGGCCTCGATCAGGCGCACGATCCCGTCGACGACCTCGTTCAGGTTGTGGGGCGGGATGTTGGTGGCCATGCCGACCGCGATGCCCGACGAGCCGTTGACGAGCAGGTTGGGGAAGCGGGCCGGCAGGACCGTGGGTTCCAGGAGCCGGTCGTCGTAGTTGGGCACCATGTCCACGGTGTCCTGGTCGAGGTCGGCCAGGAGCTCC
>JAHFOU010000252.1 GCA_023261525.1 Planctomycetota bacterium
GGCCAGCGCGTCTGCGGTCCCTCCATCAGCCTGGACGAGTGCCGTGGCAAGGTGGTCTTCCTAGAGTTCTGGGGAGCCCACTGACCCCCCTGCGTCAGCGGGCTGCCCGTGCTGGCAGCCTTCGAAAAGAAGCATCGGGCCTCCGGCAAGCTGGTGGTGATCGGCATGCACGGCCAGAACGAGTCCCCCGACAAGGTCGCGGCCCTCTGTAAATCCCGCGGGGTGGAGTACCCCATCGTCCAGGGAAACCAGTACACCAAGAAGCAGGTCCCTGGCATCCCCCGGGCCTTCGTCTTCGACCACACCGGCAGGGAGATCTTCGACGGGAACCCCTCCGGGGCCGAGGCCGCCGCGGAGAAAGCCCTCGCCGACGCCCCCGCCCTCTGGCTGGGGGAGACGACCTACACCAAGCTCAAGCCCCTGGCCGTCCAGGTCGAGAAGAAGGAGAAGCTCGGGTCGGCCGCTGCGGCCCTCCGCGCCAAGCTCCAGTCCTCCGACGAAGCCGAGAAGACCGAGGCCGAGGCCCTTCTCCAGGTCATCGACGGCTATGCGTCCCGCTGCAAGGCCAGCGCCGCCTCCCTGCGCGAGGAGAACGCCGACCAGTACCTGGCCCGCCTGGATGCCCTGGCCAAGGAGCTGGCCGGGGACTCCACGGGCGACGAGTTCAAGACCCTGAAGGACAAGGAGGCCGCCGACCCCGAGTTCCAGAAGCTGCGCAAGGGCCTCAAGGAGCTCGCCGACCAGGCCAAGGCCGTCGAGAGCCTGCCCTGCTGCAAGGCCTGCAAGGGCAAGTCCATGAAGTCCATCTCCCTCTCCTGCGAGACCTGCAAGCAGGCCAACGCCGAGGCCCTGACCACGCTGAAGAAGGCCCTGGCCGCCCTCCAGAAGAAGTACGAGGGCACGGCGGTCGCCACCAAGGCGGCGGACCTGGCCGGGAGCCTCTGACATGCGCAAACTGCCCACCCTGGCCGCGACCCTGACCCTGACCCTCGCGGCCTTCGCCGGCGGCGATGGCGACCTGGACGCCGTCCGTCTGGGCCGTTCCGTCTGCGGCCCCGCGCTGACCATCGAGCAGTGCAAAGGCAGCGTGATCCTACTGGAGTTCTGGGGAACCCACTGACCCCCCTGCGTCAGCGGGCTGCCCGTGTTGGCAGCCTTCGAAAAGGAACACCGGAGCCAGCCCCTCAAAGTGATCGGCATCGAGTGCCAGGGAAGTTCCGAGGCCGAGATCAAGACCCTGGCGAAGGACAAGGGGGCGGAATTCACCATCGTCTCCAATGGGGAGTACCCCAGGAAGCAGATCTCCGGCATCCCCCGGGCCTTCGTCTTCGATCACACGGGCAAGGAGATCTATGACGGGAACCCCGCCGGCGCCGAAGCCGCGGCGGCGACCGCCGTCCTGGCCGTTCCCGCCATCTGGTTCCCTGCGGATGCCACCTTCACCAAGCTGAAGGCCCAGGCCGATCAGGCCCTCTCTCGCAAGAACCTGGGCCAGCTCCTGACCTCCTTGCGGAGCCTGAGCCAGTCGACGGACGACGCCGAGAAGACCGAGGCCGCCTCCATCGTCCAGGTCCTGGAGGGCTATGCCAGCCGCCGCAAGGACAGTCTGAAGGCCTCCCACGACGAGGATCCGGAACAGTACCTCGCCACCCTGGACGCCCTGGCCAAGGAATTCGCCGGAGACGCCGTGGCCGCCGAGGCCAAGGCCCAGAAGGACAAGGATCTTGCCGATCCGGCCTTCACCAAGCTCCGCGCCGGCTTCAAGGCCCTGGCCGCCCAAACGAAGGCCCTGGCGGCCCTGGCCCCCTGCAAGGCCTGCAAGGCCAAGTCCCGCAAGACGGGCTCCGTGGACTGCCCCGAGTGCCTCAAGATCAACGCCGATACGGTCGCGAGCGTGAAGAAGGCCCTCGTCGCCCTCCAGAAGAAGTACGAGGATACCGCCGTGGCCACCAAGGCCGCCGAGATGGCCGGAAGCCTCTAGAAGTCGGCGGCGCGCCGGGACGGCCCGGCCGTCAGCCTCAGGAAGGCCTCCTCCAGGGTGGCCGCCCCGTTTCCCGCCCGGCGGATCTCCCCCGCGTCGCCTTCCGCCACCAGCTTCCCCCGGAACACCACCCCGATGCGGTCCGAGATCTCCTCGGCCGCGTCCAGGACATGGGTGGAGACCAGGATGGCCGCCCCCTCCTGGCGCCTCTCCTTGAGAAGGTCCTTCACCAGGCGGATGGACTTGGGGTCCAGGCCCACCAGGGGCTCATCGACCACGAGGACCTTGGGCCGGTGCAGGAGGGCGGCCGCGAAGACCACGCGCTGGCGCATCCCGTGGGAATAGCCCTCGGCCAGCTCGTCCAGGAAGCTGGTCAGCTCGAACCGCTCGGCCATCTCGGCGATGCCCCGCGTGACGTCGGCGGGCTCCATCCCGTACATGCGGCCGACGAATTCCAGGAACTCCCTGCCCGAGAGGCGCTCGTAGAGGTAGGGTTGGTCGGGGACGTAGCCCAGGAGCCTCCGGGCCTCCTCGGATCCGGCGGGGTGCCCGGCCAGCAGGGCCAAGCCCGCATCCGGCCTCACCAGGCCCGCCAGGACCTTCACCGTGGTGGTCTTGCCCGCCCCGTTGGGCCCCAGCAGGGAGACGCAGGTGCCGGCCTCCACCTTCAGCGAGAGCCCGTCCACCGCCGCGCGGCGGCCGTAGCGCTTGACCATCCCCTGGATCTCAATCATCCGAGCCGCCGCCTTCCCGCTCCACGTCCAGCCCCAGGATGCGCTGCTTCAGGAGGCGGCCCCGGGGGTCCACCCAGGCCGTCACGACCCCGAGCATGGGCATGCCGGGACTGCGGACCTCGATGCGGCGGGCCTCCCGGGCATGGCCATCGAGGACGATCTTCTCTCGCGCGGCCAGGCGGGCCCGCATGGGCTCGGGACGCTGGGTGAGGGGGTTGAAGCCTTCCAGGTCCCATTCCCCGCCACGGGGACGTCCGGCAGGATCCCCCCGATGGACATGGACCCCAGCAGGAGGGGCCGGGAGGGATCCAGGGGAAGGACCAGGGCATAGGAGTTCCCCTTCCCGGGACGGTCCAGCCGCAGATGGGAGTCCATGCCCTTGGGCCCCATGGTCCCGGAGCCGCGGACGGGGAGATCCCCGAGCGTCCCGTCCAGGGTGAAGGACTGCAGCAAGTACCTCTTGGAGAGGATCAGGAGGAGGTTGACGCTGACCGGGCCGTTCATCCAGGCCCCCAGCCCGGGCAGGCCTTCCGCCAGGGCCAGCCTGTGCCTGAGGCCGATGGTCCCGTCGGCCTCCCAGCGGGCTTCGCTGTCCAGGGTGCCCACCTTGGCCCCCTGGACCACGAAGCGGAAGCGCTCCCGCCAGGGAAGCCGCCCGTAGAGGACGCTGCGGTAGCTGGCGCGGACCTCCTCCTTCCAGAGGGGCAGGCAGTCGCGCCGGACCCGCCAGGCCATGGACCCGGCCCAGCAGGTGAGGACCAGGAGACCGAGGAGCCAGCGGCGGGGCATTAGGCCGTCGGGGCCGGCTGGAGGGAGGTCTGCTGGTCTTCCAGATAGGACCCCATGCGGCGGTAGCGCGCGTAGCGCTCGGCCAGCAGGCGCTCCGCCGGCAGGGAGGTCAGGGTGCCCAGGGTCCTCAGCAGGTAGGCCCTCACGTGGTCGAAGGCGGCGCGGGGGTCGCGGTGGGCCCCCCCGGGGGGCTCGGGGATCACGTCGTCGATCACGGCCAGCTTGAGCAGGTCCCCGGCCGTGAGCTTGAGGACCTCGGCGGCCTGGGGGGCCTTGCTGGAATCCTTCCAGAGGATGGCGGCGCAACCCTCGGGGGAGATCACGGAGAAGACGGCATTCTCCAACAGGGCCACGCGGTCCCCCACACCCACGGCCAGGGCCCCCCCGCTGAAGCCCTCCCCCGTCACGAGGACGAGGATGGGCACGGGCA
>JAHFOU010000253.1 GCA_023261525.1 Planctomycetota bacterium
GGCAAGGACTTCTCCACCGAGGCGCCGCTGGGAGCCGTCCTAGCGAAGTTGGCCTCGGTGGGGCTGGACGCCGCAGTGATGGCAAAGCTCGATCAACTTCTGGGGAAGGACTTTGCCAGAGAGGTCACGCTCATGTCCGTGCTGGCCAAGCTCTCGGCAGTGGGCCTGGACGCAGCGACGCTTGCTGCTCTCGAATCGATCAGCGTCCAGAACTTCCCCGGGGACTATCCCGACGCGACGGCCGCGGCAAAGCTTGATCAGCTTTTGGGGAAGGACTTCGCCAGGGAGGTCACGCTCGCGGCTGTGCTGTCCAAGCTCTCGGCGGTGGGCCTGGACGCCGCGACCCTGGCGGCGCTCGAATCCATCAGCGTCCAGAACTTCCCGTCCGACTACCCGGCCGCGGGGACCCAGACCCGCCTGGACACCCTCAACGCGAAGAACTTCTCCACCGAGGTCACCTTGACAGCGGTCCTGTCCAAGCTCTCGACGGTGGGCCTGGACGCCGCGACCCTGGCGGCGCTCGAGTCCATCAGCATCCAGAACTTCCCGTCCGACTACCCTGCCGCGGGGACCCAGACCCGCCTGGACACCCTCAACGCGAAGAACTTCTCCACCGAGGTCACCTTGGCTGCGGTCCTGGCCAAACTCATCCCGGATCCCGCCACGGCACCCAGGCAGGACAGCATGATCGCTCTCCTTGGCGGAGGCGCGAGAGATCATCGGGAGACCACCGTCTCGACCACCTACGATCCCCTCACCAACAAGGTGACGCTCGCTGCCGCGAGGAAGCACCTGAGCATCTTCCCCAAGGAGGACGTCTACTGGGTGGACTCGGCGGCCTCGGATGCCGACGCGGGGACCAGGCTCACCAGCCCCAACCAGCGCGGCTTCATCCGCGCAGGGCAGCGCTTCTCGCTCGCCCTGAAGACGGGCGTGACGCGCCTGGACTTCCTGGGCAGGACGCAGGCTGGGCTCCTTTACGTCACGGCGATGGATTGAAGTCATGAGGTCCCCTTTCTCGGAAGCCACGCCATCCGCCCTTGCCGGGGCCGACATCGAGGCCCTGCCCGAGTCTCCGGATGCCGGGGGCTACGCCTCCGATCCCTCTACGGCGTTTCTCTTGAAGCTGGAGGAGGGCCAGGGCGATGTGGTCCGGGACGCCGGGCCCTATGGCAACGTAGGCTTCCTCCGGGGCGGGGAGTGGACCCGGGGGCGCTATGGAGGGGGCCTCCTCCTCGACGGGATCGATGACCACATCCAGGTCCCCTATAGCCCCAGCCTGGACATCGTCGGAAAGCTCACCCTGGAAGCCTGGCTCTTCCCCTTGGGGGAGTCGGATGGCGTGGGCGCCCTCATCGCCAGGCCCAACGCCTATGTCCTGGAGGTGCTCGAGGGCTCCGACATGAGGTTCCGGGGAGGGATCTGGAGGGGTGGGATGGCCCTCAAGATCACGTCCTCCTCGAGGCTGGAGCGCCGGGCCTGGCAGCACCTGGCGATGACCTTCGACGGGAGCATGCTCCGGCTCTACCTGGGAGGGATCCTGGACGCCCAGCTCGCGGTCGGCTCCGGGGGGATAGCTGCCGGATCCTCCGACCTCTTCGTGGGCGCGCATCCTTTCGGGGGGACGCCTACCCGGGCGCTGGCCGGGATCGTCGACGAGGTGCGCGTCTCCTCCGTAGCGCGCTGGTCCGTACCCGATCCCCTAGTGATCGAGATGGTGGCGTGATGGCCCTCTTCCGCGTGCCCACCCAAAACGGAATCCCGGCGTTCGCCTACAAGGAGGGTGCGAGCTGGAGGCTCTCCCCGGACGGTATGGAGGCTCTCGTCGAGTTCGAGGGCTCGGGCGGGGAATACACGGAGGCCAGGTCGGCCCCCGGCGCCTCCGAGCTGACCCGCGACAAGGGACAGGCCCTCGGCAAGGCCTGGGACCTGGCCCTCTGGGGAGGGACCGCATGAGCCGCCCCTACGCATCCATCGGCGACGTGCGGGACCGGGGCGTCTCCTTCGATGACGCCACCAACGCCCAGGTCTTAACCTCCCTGGAGCGGGCCACCCGCATGATCGACGCCTTCTGCGGCCGGGACTTCCGGGCGCGGGACAGACTCCTCAGGGTGGACGGATCGGGGGGAGCGAGCCTCTTCCTGGACGACCGCCCGATCATCCTGGTCAGGGACGTTCTGATAGACGGGCTCCCGCTCTCTGCTTCGGACTACGTGGTCTATCCCGAAGAGGGCTACGTCAAGCTCGTGGGCGGCAGGTCGATCTTTGTGGGCTTCCCAGGGACCTTCCCGGCCGGCAGCCAGAACATCGAAGTGACCGGCCTCTTCGGCTATCTGCAGCCTCCCGCGGAGGTCAAGGAGTCCGCGATCCTGCTGGCCATCGAGTTCCTGAGGACGGGCCCGGCCGAGGCCGATATCTCCGCGGGGTCGGCCGAGAGCACCCGCAATGCCATCGGGATCAGCCGCGTAAAGATCGACGAGATCTCGGTGGACTTCCAGTACCCCTCGGACCTGAAGAGCGGATCCGGTGGCGCCCTCAGCACCGGGCTCCTCAAGGTGGACGGGCTCCTGACTAGGTTCCGGCGGGACCTCCGGGCGGCGGTGGTATAGATGGGCCTCCTCCAGGAAGTGCGCCGGGCCTGGGACGGAATCCTCTCCCCGATGTTCGGGGAGTTTGCGACGGAGGTCCTGGTCCAGGACGTGGACGTCCCCGGCACGGTGAAGGACCCCGTCTATGGGGAGGCGGAGGGCGCCAAGGTCTTCACGGCGCCGGTCGCCGTCCTGGCCCGTGTGCGTCTGGGGAAGTCCCGTCAGGCCCTGGACGCGGGGGAGGCCGAGGAGGCCGACGGGACCCTGACCGCCCGCACCGACGAGCTGGCGGCCAAGGGGGTCTTGCTCGACCCGGGCGCCCGGATCCTCTTCGGGGGGCAACGCTTCGTCGTCGTCCGCCGGGAGGCCAGGGCACAGGTCGGGGCGGACTTCTTCTTGGTCCGGGCCACCCTTCGCAGGGAGGGCCCCTGACGTGGCGACCGGCGGCGGACGTGACGGGAAGGGCTGGGACAGGCTCAAGAAGATCCTGGATGGCTTCGAAGATCGCCTGCGCCAGAACGCCCGGAAGATGCTGGCTCGGGCCGGGCAGGAACTCGCCTCCGACGTCCGCGGCCGCATCCTGGACGGGAAGGGCATGAAGAAGCTCCACCCTTTCACGATTCGGATGAAGAAGTCCTCCAAGCCCCTGATCGATGGAGGGGACCTCCTGGGATCCGTGGGATCGGTGTTCGTGGAGGAACTTGCCGTGCTGGTGGGCGTGAACCGCAAGGCCGCCGACGGGACCAACCTGGGAGCCCTCCATGAGAGGGAGGAGGGGACCCGTGTCCCCGTCTCCCCCAAGATGCGGGGTTTCTTGGCCGCCAGGGGTCTCCACCTCAAGGGCACGACGAAGGAGCTCTTCATCCCGGGCAGGCCCTTCCTGAAGCCAGCCTACAAGGACTTCAGGGACCGGAAGAGCGCCGAGGGCCTGGCCGTGGAGCTGGTGGAGAAGACCTTGGCAGGAAAGGGATAGCCCATGGCCGACGAAAACCTCTTCACGGAGATCGAGGCGGTCCTCAAGGCCGCTTTGGAAGACCCCGCCAACGTCTCTCTGAGCGGGAACCCCGTCCCCGTCCGCGTGGTGGCCCCCGACCAGGACCTGGTGGAGCTGGAGCTTCCCGTGACCACGCTCACCCTCCAGGACGTCCGCCGCGGCCTGGACCGCATGGACAACGCCCCGGAGGTCGAAGCGGGCATCCTGCCCGGGGACGCCACTGTGCGTTGGCCCTCCCAGCCCTGGGACCTCCTCTACTCGGTCCGGGGCCACACGGCCTCCAGCCGGGAGGACCGGCTGCTATTGGGCCAGTACCTGCGCTTCCTGGACGACCCTCCCTTCCTCGTG
>JAHFOU010000018.1:0-14179 GCA_023261525.1 Planctomycetota bacterium
GTTCGCGCGCTTCGGCTTCTTCTATTCCCCGCTCAAGATTTTCGAGTACATGTCCTGCGGCCTTCCCGTGGTCGCGACGGACTGCCCGGAACTGGCGGCCATCGTGACGGAGGGCGTCACGGGGCATCTTGTTCCGGAGGGGGATCTGGAGGCCCTGGCGGGGGCATTGAGGAGGCTGAGGGACGGTTCAGAGGGGATGGGCCGGGCCGCCCGTCGGGAGGCCGAGTCCCGCTTCTCCTGGTCCGCCCATGCGGCCGACCTGGAACGTATTTTGGAGGAGGCGACCCGTGCAGGCGGCCCTTGATGCCCGGATGGCCGGTCACACGGGCATCGGACGCTATGTCCGTTGCGTGACGGGGGCCCTGGCCGCCCTGCCCGAGGCGGACC
This sequence comes from Planctomycetota bacterium, assembly GCA_023261525.1. GTDB lineage: Bacteria > Planctomycetota > SBBH01 > JAHFOU01 > JAHFOU01 > JAHFOU01. The sequence continues at coordinate 388 of JAHFOU010000018.1, forward strand.
TCTCCCTGACCCTCTTCGTGAACCCGGGCCAGGACGTCTCCTGGGTCCCGGCTTCGCCGAGGCTCACGGTCCGTCCTCTGCCCCGCGTCATGCGCGTCTTCTCCCCGGGGGAGTGGACCGGCTGGGACAAGGTCCTGGCCGGCCAGGGCTTCGAGCTCTTCCACGTCCCGAACTTCAACGGCCCCTGGTCCTGCCCCCTGCCCCTGGTCGTGACCTTCCACGATGCGATCTACTGGCGCTTCCCCCGGTCCACGGGCTCCTTCGCCGGCGGGTGCTATGCGAAGCTCATGCTGAGGCGCTCCCTCTTCCAGGCCACCCGGGTGATCGCCGTCTCGGAAGCCTCGGCCCGGGATGCCCGCGCCCTGATCGGGGTGCCTGCGTCGAGGATCTCGGTGGTGCCCCACGGTCCGCCGGCCCTCCCGCCCGCGGATCCCCAGCGGGTCGCCGCCCTCCGGGAAACCTGGAAGGCGCCGGAGGGCTATGTGCTCTACGTGGGGAACTTCCTGGCCCACAAGGGCCTGGACGTCCTGGTTCGGGCCATGGCCCTGCTCAAGGCCCAGGGGCGGGATCTTCCCCTCGTCCTGGTCGGCAAGGAGGACTCCCGTTCCGTGCTCCTGGGGCGCCTGGCCGGGGGATTGGGCCTGGACCGGGCGGTCTTCGCGGGGGCCCTGGAGGACGCCGACCTGGCCTCGGCCTATGCCGGCGCCCGGGTCCTGGTCTGCCCCTCGCCTTGGGAGGGCTTCGGCTTCCCGATGCTGGAGGGATTCGCGGCGTCCGTCCCCGTGGTCGCCGTGGACTCGGGGGCGGCTCCGGAGGTGGCTGGCGGGGCCGCGACGCTGGCGCGTCCGGGGGATGCGGCGGGGATGGCGGAGGCCGTCCTGGCGGCCTGGAGCGACGAGGGCCTCAGGACCCGCCTGGCGGTCGGGGGGCGCCAGCGTCTGCAGGCCTTCTCCTGGGAGAGGGCGGCGCGGGAGACCCTGAAGGCCTATGCGGAAACGACTGCGCGTCCTGGCGGGCCTTGATCAGGAGGTCCAGGTCCTTCGCCAGGTCGGCGATCCTCAATTCCGGCAGTCCGTGCTGCCGGGTGCCCAGGAACTCCCCGGGACCCCGCAGGCGGAGATCCTCCTCGGAGATCCGGAAGCCGTCCTGGGTGGATGCCAGGATCCGGAGCCGTTCCAGGTCCTCCGCCTCGGCGGCATGGCTGAAGAGCAGGCAGGTGGAGGCGTGCTTGCCCCGTCCGATGCGGCCCCTCAGCTGGTGGAGCTGGGCCAGGCCGTAGCGCTCCGCCGATTCGATCGCCATCACCGAGGCGTTGGGCACGTCGACGCCCACCTCGATGACCTGGGTGGAGACCAGGATGGGGGCCCGTCCCCGCCGGAAGTCCTCCATGACCTGTTCCTTGCCGGCCCTGGGCAGGCGGCCATGCAGGAAGAGGACCCGGCAGTCCGGGAAGGCGGCCTCCACTTCCTTGTGCAGGAGCGTGGCGGCCTTGGCGGCGACGCGGTCGCTGGGGTCGATGAGGGGGGCGACGAAGAAGGCCTGGCGGCCTGATTCGATCTCCCGGCGCACGAAGGCGTAGGCCGAGGCCCGGTCCTCCTCGGGGACGATGCGGGTCTCCACGGCACGGCGTCCCGGGGGGAGCTCGTCCAGGGTGGAGACGTCCAGGTCCCCGAAGACCGAGAGCATCAGGGTCCTGGGGATGGGGGTGGCCGTCATGATCAGGAGGTGGGGGCGGGGCCCCTTGGCGGCCAGGGCCTCGCGCTGGAGCACCCCGAACTTGTGCTGTTCGTCCACCACGGCCAGGGCCAGCTTCCGGAAGCGGACCGAGCCGTCGATCAGGGCATGGGTGCCGACGATGAGGTCCAGGTTCCCGTCCTCCAGGCGGGAGAGCATCCTCCGCCTCTCCTTGGCGGGAAGGCCCCCGGTCAGGAGGGCCATGCGGACCCGACTGCCCTGGAGCCAGGCGCCCAAGGTCCGGCCGTGCTGTTCGGCCAGGATCTCGGTGGGGGCGAGCAGGGCCGCCTGGCCCTGGTGGGCCACCGCCGCCAGCATGGCGTAGGCCGCCACGGCGGTCTTCCCCGAGCCCACGTCGCCCTGGAGCATGCGGTTCATGGGATGGGCCTGGGCCAGGTCGGCGCGGACCTCTTCGAAGGCCCTTGCCTGGGCGGCGGTGGGGCGGAAGGGCAGGCGCTGGAGGATGCGGGCGTGCAGGGCGTCGTCCACCGGGAGCGCCACGGCCTCCTCGCGATGGACTCCCTGTCGGCGTTTCGCCATCACCCGTTGGAGTGCCAGGCATTCCTCGTAGGCCAGGCGGCGCCTGCCGGCCTCGGCCTCGGCCAGGGTCCGCGGGGCATGCACGGCCCGGAGGGCCTCGTCCAGGGGAAGGAGCCCGTGACGGGTCCTGAGAACCTCCTCCAGGGTGTCCTTCAGCAGGGGGGCATAGCGGGCCACCGCCGGGGGAAGGGCGGCGCGCAGGACCCGGTTCGTGAGCCCCTCCGTCAGGGGGTAGCAGGGCAGGATGGCGGCCGGGTCGGACGACTCGTCGAGACTCTCCACCTCGGGGTGGGGGATCTGGGGGCGGCGCCGGATCTGGACCGTGCCGGTGACGAGGAGGGCCGCTCCCGGGAAGATGCGCTTGCCCAGGAAGGGGGGCGCATGGAACCAGACCAGCTCGATGCGGCCCGAGGCGTCCTCCAGCACGGCCGTGAGCATGCCCCGCCTGGGCACGACGACGCTCTCCACCGTGCCCTGGAGCATGACCAGCTCCCCGGCGCGCACGGAGCGGACGGGCCTTACTGCGCCCCGGTCCAGGTAGGCCCGGGGAAGGTGGTAGAGCAGGGCCCCGGCGGAACGGATGCCCAGACGCTCCAGCGCGGCCGCGCGGCCCGGGCCGATCCCCTTGACGAACTGGACGGGATCGGCAGGGGAGGGTTCGGGCATGGCCCGTCCTGGCCTAGCGGCGGCCCAGGACGAAGGCCTCGTAGGCCTCCACGTCCTGGCGGCTGCCGAGGACGAGGGGGACCTTCTGGTGCAGGGCCGTGGGCTGGATGTCCAGGATGCGCTCCCGGCCGGTGCTCGCCAGGCCGCCGGCCTGCTCGGCCACCAGGGCCAGGGGATTGGCCTCGTAGAGGAGGCGGAGCTTGGGCTTGGGCTTGGCCGGATCCGTCATGTCCGCCGGGTAGAGGAAGACGCCCCCGTAGAGGAGGTTGCGGTGGAAGTCGGCCACCAGGGAGCCGATGTAGCGCGCCCCGTACGGGCGGTTCGTGGCGGGGTCCTTCTGCTTCAGGTGGTCGATGTAGCGCCGGGTGGCCTCGTCCCAGGCCGAGGTGTTCCCCTCGTTGATGGAGTAGTTCTTGCTCCTGGCCGGGATGCGGATGTTCTCGTGGGAGAGGATGAATTCGCCCACGGAGGGGTCCAGGGTGAAGCCGTGGACCCCGTGGCCCGCGGTATAGACCAGCATGGTGGACGGGCCGTAGACCACGTAGCCGGCGCAGACCTGGTTGCGGCCCTTCTGCAGGCAGTCCGCCAGGGTGCCGTCGCTCCCGGGGGGGCCGCTCACGCGGCGCTGGATGGAGAAGATGGTCCCGATGGTGACGTTGGCGTCGATGTTGGAGGACCCGTCCAGGGGATCGAACATCAGGACGTACTTGCCCCGCTTGTAGGGGTCGGGGATGCGGATCAGCTCCTCGACCTCCTCGGAGGCCATGCAGCAGAGGTGGCCGCCGTGGTCCATGGCCTTGAAGATGCGGTCCTGGGCGAAGGCGTCGAGCTTCTTGACCTCCTCGCCGTGGACGTTCACGCCCCCGGTGAATCCCAGGATGTCGATGAGGCCGGCCCGGCTGACCTCGCGGCGGATCAGCTTGATCGCGATCAGGAAGTCGTCCAGCAGGCGCGTGAACTCCCCGGTAGCCTCGGGATGGAGGCGCTGCTCCTCGTGGATGTGGCGGCTCAGGGTGACGAGCTTGGCGGGGGCGGTCATGGGGTTTTCTTCTCCTCGGTTTTCTCCGGTTTCTTCTCCCCGACCTCGTACGGCTTCGCCTTCCCGTCGAGGTCGTAGGGGGCGGGACGGATCTGCATGGGCAGGGGCATCCGGTTGAGGACCAGGAGGGCCAGGGAGGTGGCCACCGCGGGGAGTTCCCCGTGGAAGGTGCCTTCCGACCCTCCGTCCTTCTCCTGGAGTTCCAGGAGGCGGCTGGCGATGTCGTGGTACCAGTGGCGGTTCCCCACGTAATCCGTGCCCAGGGTGAGGGCCATGCGGTCGATGGTGTAATACCAGTAATAGCGCCAGTCCAGTTCGGCCGAGCCGTTTCCGGCCACGTCCAGGCAGGGGGTGCGGCCGTCCTCGAAGCGCTCCTCCAGCCAGTCCATCCCGTCCGCGATGGGGGCGCACTCCCGGGCATCGAAATCCTGGAAGGCGTCCCCGAGCATCCCCGCCTGGCAGATGAGGGCGCTGGTCACGCCCACCCCGGTCATCGTGCCGTAGGAGTCGCCCTGGCCCAGCCCCTTGTCATAGCCCCAGCCTCCGTTCAGGCGCTCGACCCGGTCGAAATAGCCGAGGCCGTTCTCCCAGAAATCCTTGGGGATCTCGAAATCCTTGAGTTTCCTGCTGGCGAAGCAGATGCCCAGGAGGGCGAAATGCGTGTTGGAGTTGGAGGCCTGGAAGTTCGTCTTGGGATCCCCCATGTAGTTCCACTGCCCGGCCTGGTTGGGATTGGCCTTGGGCGTGATCTGCCCGTTGATCAGCCAGCGGACGATGTCCTTCAGGCGCTTCTCGTGGAGCTTGGGGTCCAAGTCCGACAGCAGGATGGCATGGAGGGCCTGGGGGTAGACCATGGTCGCCCAGGCCTCGGGCGGCTTGTCCACGCAGTTCAGGACATAGCGGAGGCCCTGGGCGAAGTCCGGATCCTCGGGGGGGACCCCGGACTTGCGCAGGGCCAGGAGAGCCAGGCTGGAGGCCCCCGCCTTGAAGGAGGGGAAGGGCCAGCCTCCCGAGGCGAAGGGCCAGCTTCCGGGAAGCTCCCCCTTCTGGGGCACCTTCTCCTGGAGGGCGCGCAGGGCCTTCACGCCCCGCTCGATGGCCGTATTGACCTCCTTCTGGAAGTCCATGGATGCGGTCCGGGAGAGGGCCATCAGGGTCTCCTGCTCCGGCATCACATCGGGCACGATGCGGGACGCGAGGAGGCGGTCCTGGCGGGCGAAGACGCGGGCCTCGGGCTCCCTCCGGCTCGGCGTCGGCAGGGGGGCCTTGAGCGCGGCCTCCACGGGTTTGAGGATCTCGGGGCCCTTCTCGCCCAGGGCGGCCAGGGCGGCGGCCGGCATGATCGGGAACTCCGTCTGGGGATCCTCCAGGACCTTGCGCAGGGCCTGGACGGCCTTGTCCCGGGGGAAGCAGGCCAGGGCCTCGGCATAGATGCGGTGGAAGTCCTGCTCGGTGCGCTGGCCCAAGCCGGTGGCGGCGAGGGGAAGCATCTTCTCGTCCCCCAGGCGGGCCAGGGCGAGCACGACGAGGCCCCTGGGCAGGGGGGGCTTCTTCTTGTCCGGGATGTCCAGGACCCGCTCCAGGGCCTCCTTCGCCTCCCGGCACCCCAGGAGGGAGGCGGCCAGCAGGCCCTCGCGCCGCAGGGGGTGTTCCCGGTCGCTCCAGAAGGGCTCGATCCGGGAGCCGTCCTTCGAGGTGCCGGCCTCGGCATAGGCCCGGCAGGCCCATTTCCGGACGAAGGGATCCCGGTCGCCCAGGAGGGGCTGGGCCAGGGCCAGGCTCTTGGCATCGCCGAGGCGGGCCAGGATCTCCAGGCCCTGGCGGCGCTGGAGGGGGCTCTTGGCGCCGAGGAGCTCCGGGACCCTCTGGAGCTCCGCCTTGACCAGGGATTCCCGGGTGTCGGTCTTGTGCTTCTCCAGCCAGGTGCTCCAGCCCTTGGCATCCCGGGAGGCGTGGCCGGTGATGCGGCAGAGGAGGTGCCTCAGTTCCTCGGTGCGGGGGGTGCCTCCGCAGGATTCCTGGAGGGCGGCCAGGGCCGGGATGCGGGCCTTTCCCACGGCTTCCGCCTTCTCCAGGGCGGCCACCAGGGCGGGGACGGCGGACATGCCGGAAGCGAAGAGCTTGCGTCCGCCCGCATGCCGGACGGCGAACTCCGGCTTCGCCATCTCCTGGAGGGCCTTGTCCAGGGCGGCTTCCGGGGGAGGCGCGGCCTCGTCGGAGCCGGGCCAGAGGGCCAGGAGGGCTCCCAGGAGGAAGACGTGCGCCGAGGGCTTCATCCGAGACGGGAAGATAACGGATTCGGGCTATAATGCCAAACCGCACCCACCTCTGGAGGAGTCATGCCCCGACGCCTGTGGACGGTCCTGATCCTCGCCCCGCTGGCGCTCCTTTCCGCGGAGGAGACCGAGACGCCCCTGGCGGACGCCCCGGGCAGGGTCGCGGAGATCCTGGGCAGGATGGGCGAGGCCAATCCCGAGACCGTGTGGCCCCAGGCCCTGGCCCTGGAGGGCCTCGGGAAGGGCGCCGTCGAGGCCCTCACCGCCGCGCTCCAGGACGCCCATGAGGCCGTCCGCCTGGCCAGCGCCAAGGCCTTGTGCGCCCTGGGTGCTAACCAGGGGCCCGCCTGCGAGGCCCTGGCGGACCTGGCCCGCAAGGGCTCCCCGGCGGCCCGCGCCGTCGCTGTCCACATCCTCGGCGAGTGCGGCGGCCCGCCCGCGGTGAAACCCCTGTCCGCCCTGCTGGAGGAGGATTCCCTTCCCGTCCGCCAGCGCCTGGCCGTGGCGAGGGCCCTCTGGGGGAATTCCCGGCACATGAAGGCCCCCGCGGCCTGCCGGACGGCCCTGGAGGACCCGGACCCCGGCGTGCGCAACGCCGCCGCCCTGGCCCTCGGCGAGATGGGGCAGATGGCGGATGCCCGCATCCCCCTGGAAGCCCTGGCCCTGGCTCCGACCGACGACGGGGAGAAGGCACGGGGGATCCTGCTCAAGGACAGGCTCTCGCGGATGCTCGCCGGACAGGAGGGGAAGGGGCGCAAGGAGACCGCGGACGGGTTGGCCCTCCTGGACGAGGTGGCCGGTCTGACCCGGGAATACTACGTGGACGATACCAAGACCGATTCCGAGGCCTTGTTCGAGGCCGCGGCCCGGGGACTGGCCTCCTCCCTGGACCCCCACTCCACCTATCTGGGCCGCAGCGAGGTCGAGCACTGGAACCGCCGGATGGAGGGGCATTACGCCGGCATCGGGATCGTCGTCTCCCGGGAGAACGGCGCCCTCTTCGTCCAGAGCACCTTCTTCGAGGGGCCGGCCTACAAGGCGGGGATCCGCTCCGGCGACGCCATCACGAAGATCTCCGGGAAGGCCCTCGTCGACGAGAGCCTGGACGATTCCGTGCGGCGCCTGAAGGGGGAGCCCGGCACCGACGTCACGATCGACGTGGTCCACCGCGGCATGACCCAGGCCGTGCCGGTGACCCTGAAGCGTGCCGAGATCGCCACCCGCTCCGTCCATTCCGCCATGCTTCCCGGGAAGGTGGGCTACATCCGCATGTCGGAGTTCGTCATGCAGAGCGCCCAGGAGACGAAGGATGCCCTGGAGGCCCTGCGCAAGGACGGGATGCGCTCCCTCATCCTGGACCTCCGCTTCAATCCGGGCGGGCTCCTGCTGGCCGCCGTGCAGACGGCGGACCTTTTCCTGAAGCCCGGGCTCCTGGTGGTCTACAGCGAGGGCCGCAATCCCGAGGTGGCTCCGCGCCAGGACTATTACACCGGCGGCAAGCTCAACGACCGGGGGTCCTGGGTCAATCCCCCGCCCGGCGCGTCCGGCTCGGCCCGGGGGGACTATCCCCTCGTGGTCCTGGTCAACCAGGACTCCGCCTCCGCGAGCGAGATCCTCAGCGGGGCGCTCAGGGACCACAGCCGCGCGGTGCTGGTGGGGCAGAAGACCTTCGGCAAGGGCAGCGTGCAGCTGCCCATGCGCCTCAAGACCACCTCCGAGAAGACCATGCTGAAGATCACCATCGCCAAGTACTACCTGCCGAGCGGACGGTGCATCCATGGCATCGGGGTGGAACCGGACATCGCCGTGGCCTTCGAGGACGTGGCCGGCTGGAAGTTCGAGGAGTACCGCAAGCTGGTGGATGCGAAGGCCTTCGAGAAGTACCTGGCCGACCATCCGGTCGAGGGGCATGACGACATGCTGGCCCTCGCCGACAACGACGGCGGGGACTGGACGAAGTACCCCGGCTTCGAGGCCTGGCACGAGGCCCTCAAGACCTCCCTCTCCAAGGACGACCTCCGGACCCACCTGAGGCGGCTCCTGAGGGACCGCGCCGCCGAGGCCCGGGGCAAGGAATACGTCACCGACCTGGCCGCGGACGTCCAGCTCCAGCGGGCCGCCCTGGAGGCCCTCCGCCGCTCCGGAACGGATCCCAAGGACGAGCCTGCGTATGCTCCCTTCGCTGGGAAGTTCCCCGAGAAGGAGACTCCGCCGTCGAACTAGGCTTCCGCGGCTTGAGTGCTCCCCTGGGCGCCCCCCTGGCCCTGGCCTACGGGGCCGGGCTGGTGCTCCGCAACGCCTTCGCCCCGGCGTCGAAGCGGGCCGGCGTTCCGGTGCTCTGCGTCGGCAACCTCACGGTCGGAGGGACGGGCAAGACCCCGGCCGTGGCCTGGGTCGTGGAGACCCTGACGCGGGCCGGACGAAAGCCGGCAGTGTTGATGAGGGGCTATGGGGCCGACGAGGACCGTCTCCTGGAACGCCTCCTGCCCGGTGTGCCCGTGGTCGTGGACGCGGACCGCGTGGCGGGAGCCGCCAAGGCCGTGGCCGGCGGGGCGAAGGTCCTGGTCATGGACGACGGCTTCCAGCACCGGCGCCTGCACCGGGATCTCGACCTGGTCCTTCTGGATGCCACCGACCCTTTCGGAGGGGGGCATTTGCTTCCCTGGGGCAGGTTGAGGGAACCCCGGGAGGCCCTGGCCCGGGCCGGGGCGGTGCTGATCACCCGGGCCGACCAGGCGGCGCCGGAGGCCCTGTCCGTCCTGAGATCGGAGATCGCACGCCTCGCGCCCAAGGCCCTCGTCGCGGAGGCCGCGCATGCCCCGGTGGATGCGGAGGGTCTCCAGGGACTCCGCGTGTTTGCCGTCTGCGGGATCGGGAATCCCGGCGCCTTCCGGAAGACCCTGGAGGATTCCGGGGCCACGGTGACGGGGATGCGGGCCTTCCCGGACCACCACGCCTATTCGCCCCAGGACGTGGAGACGGTGAATGCGGCGGCGTCCGGCCTGCCCGTGGTCACCACGCAGAAGGACTGGGTGAAGCTGGAGGCGATCCCCGCCGCGGCGGGGTGGAAGGTGCTGAAGATCCGCCTGGAGATGCGTGTGGGGCGCCAGGCGCTGGAGGAGAAGGTCCTCACCGCATGAAACGCCTGGGGTTCCTGCTGATGCTGGGGGCTTGCTGGGGCGGCGAGAGCCCCGTCGCGCCCGAGCGCGTCCCCCTGGGGGTCCTGAGCCGGGACGCCACCCGGATCTTCGTGACCGGGGCGGACGGCGGGATCGAAGCCCTGGAGGCTTCGACGGGAAAGCGGATCTGGTTTTCTCCCGCGGCGCTCCGCCCCCTGATGGACGTGGGGGGGAAGCTGATCGCCTGGGTTCCCGAGATGGGCAAACCCAATGTCCTGAGGATCGCGACGCTCTCCGCGGCCGACGGCAAGACCCTGGAGCTGTCGAGTCCGATCCCGCTTCCCGAATGGGCCTGTCTCAACCGGGAGAAGCCCGCCCATCTGTTCGAGATGGAAGCCGTCCTGCTCGGCAACGCCAGCCTCCGGGTTTCCTGGCGGGCCGACGCTTGGCCGCCTCCCGAGGCCGTGGGGCTCCCTCCCGCCCAGGAAGCGTGGAGGACGGCTTCCGGAAGCCTGCTTATGGATCCGGCTTCCGGCAAGATCCTGGAGACGAAGGGGGACGCTCCGGCGCCGGAGAAGCCCCGGCTTCCGGACGCCCTGGCCCGGCTCGCCTTCAGCCGCTATGAGAGGTGGGAAGAGCGGGATCCCATGCTTTCCTCCCTGGAGGAGCATCCGACCACGCCTGAACCCGGGTGGATCGGAACCCCCTGGATCTCCGGGGGAATCGCGGCCGCCGTCGAGATCCAGGAGTCCGGCCGAGGGACGGGCGACGAACCCGCCTATGCCGTCACGCTGAGGTCCTGGGACCTGGGCACCGGGAAGGAGCGGCCGGCGCGGGAGATCTTCCACGGGGAATACGGCCACAGGACCGTCGTCTTTTCCGAGGGGCTCTGCCTGGGCGTGCGCCGCAAGGCCCCGCCGGGGACGGGCAACCTGGGGACCTGGACCCTGTACGTCACGGAGACGGGGCGTCCCCTGGCCACGATCCGGGAACTGGATTCGGCGGCGGATCCCGTCGTCGTGGTCTCGGCAAGGGAGCTCCTGGTCCTGGACCTGACACGGGAGAAGGAGGAGGAGATCCTGAGGCTGAGGCGCTGGGATCGTCTCACCTGGCAGGAAGGCCCCGCGGTGACGCTGATGACGGGGAAGGGCCTCAAGCCCTATACGCGGGGGGGAGGGAGGTATGCCTGCGTGATCGACGGGGCCAAGGGCCAGGTCTCCGTCTTTTCCCTGGAGGACGGCCACCGCCTGGCCTGCCTGGATCAGAAGGGGAGGATCCAGGAGATCCGTCTCGCCGGGGGACTCCTCTACTGCCTCGGGATGGAGAACGAGTCCAGCAGGGTCCTGAAGGTGGTGGATCCCGCCTGCGGAAGGCTCCTCTGGGAAAGGGCCGTGGAGCCCTTCCGGTACCACTGCCCGAAACCCTAGCGGTTTATCCCAGCAGGTGGCCGAGCTTGTCGCGCTTGGCCTTCAGGTAGCCCACGCTCTCCGGCGTGGAGGGCACGATGAGGGGCACCCGTTTCGCGATCTCCAGCCCGTAGCTCGCCAGGGCCGTGAACTTCCTCGGGTTGTTCGACATGACCTTGAGCTTCTTCAGGCCCAGGTCCGCCAGGATCTGGGAGCCGATGCCGTATTCGCGCTCGTCGGCCCGGAAGCCCAGGTGGAGGTTGGCCTCCACGGTGTCCATGCCCTTCTGCTGCTGGAGCGCGTAGGCCCTGAGCTTGTTCTCCAGCCCGATGCCCCGGCCCTCCTGGCGGAGGTAGAGCACCACGCCCTTCTCCTCGCGCTGGATCGCGGCCATGGCCGCCTTGAGCTGGGCCCCGCAGTCGCACCGGAGCGAGCCCAGGGCGTCCCCGGTCAGGCATTCGGAATGCACCCGCACCAGGACGGGCTCGCGGACGCCCTGGTCCCAGTCGGGCGTCCATCCCTTGCAGAGGGCCAGGTGGGCGGCCTCGTCGATGGCCGTCCGGTAGACGTGGAGGGTGAAGGGGCCGTCCTCCGTGGGGAGGTCCAGGGTGATCTCCCGTCGGACCAGCTTCTCCTGCCGGCGCCGGTGCTCGATGATGTCCGAGATCCGGCACATCCTCAGGCGGTGCTTGCGGGCGAAGGCCACCAGGTCCTTCTCCCGGGCCATGCCCCCGGAGGCGGTCAGGATCTCCGTGATCACGGCGGCGGGGTTCAGGCCCGCCAGGCGCATGAGGTCCACGGAGCCCTCGGTGTGGCCGGCGCGGACCAGGACCCCGCCCTCGCGGGCCCTCAGGGGATGAACGTGGCCGGGGCGGACCAGCTGCTCCCGACGGGTGCCCGGCTTGGCCAGCAGGCGCGACGTCATGGCCAGGTCCTCGGCCGAGACCCCGTTGTCCGGGCAGTCCCGGGCGTCCACCGTGATGGTGAAGGGGGTCGTCCGTTTCGAGGTGTTGCCGTCCTGGGGGACCTGGGGATCCAGGCGGAGGCGCTCGCAGATGGCGGCGTCCACGGCCACGCAGAACTCGCCCCGGGCCTCCCGCTTGATGAAGTTCACGGCGGCGGGCGTGGCCTTCTCGGCGGCCAGGACGATGTCCCCCTCGTTCTCGCGGTCGGGGGCGTCCAGGACGACGATCATGCGGCCGGCGCGCAGGTCCTCCAGGATCTCGGGGATGGAGGCGAAGGGGGGGCGGGGTTTCGTCGTCATGGGCGGGCGTACTCCCTCAGGCCTCGTTCCAGGGACATGACAGGCGTCCATCCGAGCAGGCGGCGGGCCTTGCGGACGTCCGCCGAGGTCAGGGGGACGTCGCCCTCCTGGTCGGGCATGGGCTTGAGGCGTGCCGGCCTGCCGACCGCCAGTGCGATCAGGGAGACCAGCTGGCGCAGGGTGACGGTGCGGGCCCCGCCCAGGTTCAGGATCTCGAAGCCGGACTTCCACCGCAGGGCCCTCTCGAGCGCGGAGACGATGTCGGAGACGTGGGTGTAGTCGCGGCGGGAGGTGCCGCTTCCGAAGAAGGGGATCTCGCGGCCCTCGCGGATGGCGCGGGTGAACTTGGCGATGGCCATGTCGGGCCGCTGGCGGGGGCCGTAGACCGTGAAGAAGCGCAGGGCCAGGATGGGGGTGCCGTGCAGGCTGTGGTGGGCCGCGCAGAGCAGTTCCCCGGCGCGCTTGGTGGCCGCGTAGGGGGAGACGGGGTCCGCCGCCGGATCGTCCTCCCGGAAGGGTGCGCGGGCGCTGCGGCCGTAGACGGAAGAGGAGGAGCCGAAGAGGAAGCGCTTCACCCCGGCCTTGCGCGCGGCCTCCAGGAGGACGGCCGTGCCCTCCACGTTCACGCTGGCGTAGAGGGCCGGGTCGGCGACGGACGGCCTCACCCCGGCCCGGGCGGCCAGGTGGACCACGCTGTCCGCCCCGCGCATGGCCCGGGCTACGGCCCTGGGATCCCGGATGTCGCCCTTCTGGAAGGAGATGCCCTTCAGCCTGCGCAGGTTGGCCCGCTTGATCGCCGGGTCGTAGTAGTCGTTCAGGTCGTCCAGGACGGCGACCCGGCGGCCGCGCGCGAGCAGGCGCTCGCAGAGGTGGGAGCCGATGAAGCCGGCGCCTCCAGTGACAAGGACGGTCCCGCGGGGGGGCATGGGACCGGGGATTGTAGTGAATTTCCGGGCTTGGGGAGTCGAAGAAGGGGATATGGACGACTCCCTTGCCATGCCCACGCCGGAATCCGCCACCGCCCTGACCCAGGCCCGCATCGCCCAGCAGGCCCAGATCCAGGTCCAGAAGATGGCCCAGGACAGCGACGCGGCCATCGCCTCCGAGCTCCTGAAAACGCTCGGCGTCGGCGCCAAACTCGACATTTCCGGATAAGTTCCCTTTACAGTCGCGTCGTTGCGGGGTACTTTCTCCGCAACCGATGACCCTTCCCGAGGCGTGGGACAAGCGCAAGGCCCAGAAGACGTACAGCATCCGGAAATGGGGCATCCGGTACTTCGACCTTAACGCCCAGGGCAACGTCACCGTCGCGCCGCTGAAGGACAAGGGCGGCTCCATCGAGATCCTCCAGGTGGTCCGCGAAGCCGCCTCCCGGGGCCTCAAGACCCCCCTGGTCATCCGCTTCCAGGACCTCCTGCGCAACCGCGTGGAGGAGATCAACGAGTCCTTCGCGAAGTCCATCGCCGAGCTGGGTTACCAGGGCCGCTACCAGGGCGTCTTCCCGATCAAGGTCAACCAGATGCGGGAGGTCGTCGAGGAGATCCTGGACGCCGGGGAGAAATACCAGTTCGGCATCGAGGCGGGCTCCAAGGCCGAGCTGATGGCGGCGCTCTCCCTGGTGAGCGGCTCCGAGCGCCTCATCATCTGCAACGGCTACAAGGACGCCCGCTTCGTCCGCCTGGCCCTGAACGGCAAGCGCCTGGGCAAGCGCGTGATCCTGGTGGTGGAGAAGCTGAGCGAGCTCGTCC
>JAHFOU010000018.1:14189-15117 GCA_023261525.1 Planctomycetota bacterium
AAGGAGCTGGGCGTGGAGCCCGACATCGGGATGCGCGTCCGCCTGAGCGCCAAGGGCCGCGGCAAGTGGGAGGGCTCCAGCGGCGACCACGCCAAGTTCGGCCTGTCCACGGCCGAGCTCCTGGCCGCGGTGGAGATGCTCCGTGCCGAGAATTGGCTCCACTGCTTCCAGCTCTTGCACTTCCACATCGGGTCCCAGATCTCCGACATCCGTGCGGTCAAGAAGGCCGTCACCGAGGCCGCCCGGGTCTATGCCAAGCTCCACAAGGCCGCTGTGCCGGTCAAGTTCATCGACGCCGGGGGCGGCCTGGGCGTGGACTATGACGGCTCCAAGTCCGTCTTCGACTCCTCCACCAACTACGGCCTCCAGGAATACACCAACGACGTGGTCTATGCCATCCAGGAGGTCTGCAAGGCCGAGGGCGTCCCCCATCCGGACATCGTGACCGAGAGCGGACGGGCCCTGGTGGCCCACCACTCCGTGCTCGTCGTCCAGGTGTTCGGCTCCATCGAGAAGGGGACCCAGCTCCAGGCCGGGCCGCCGACCGGGAAGGAGCCCGACGTGGTCCGCGACCTCCGCGACATCCTCAAGGGGCTCGGCGACGCCCGGGCCAACGCCCTGGAGGCCTACCACGACGCCCTGGAGCACAAGGAGCAGGCCCAGTCCCTGTTCACCCACGGCTACCTGAGCCTGGAGGACAAGGCCAAGACCGAGACCCTGTTCTGGGACGTCTGCCGTGCCCTGCCCGCCCTGAAGAAGGCCGACGAGGAGTGGCCGGAGGAGCTGGAGGGCCTCGAGACCCAGCTCGCCGACCAGTACCTCTGCAACTTCTCGGTCTTCCAGTCCCTGCTGGACCACTGGGCCATCGGCCACCTGTTCCCGATCATGCCCATCCACCGCCTGAACGAGTTCCCGTCCCACCAGGCGA
>JAHFOU010000254.1 GCA_023261525.1 Planctomycetota bacterium
TGCCCGGAGTATGCTTGGTGGCCTGCACCATGAACGTACGCAGCGGCTGGGACATCTTCCCAGTGAATGTAGCGATGGGGTCCATGAGCCACCCGAATGGTTCACGGAAACCTTTGTTCAGGATCAGGTAGCGATCGCTGCCGTCTTTGTTTTTCCCGGCGTAGATATTGAGCGCGTTCTCGGACATGCCGTCAATGTAGTGCGGGCCGATCTTCCCTGGAAGGCCGGGGTTCTCCCAGGTCGGGCGCATCTTAACGCCCCTATCTTCGTCCTTAAAGTACCAGCCGGTCATCGCCATGTTGAGCCCCTGGATAGCCAGGTAGCTGGACAATGCCGCGCCCTTCACGTACTTGTTGGTGATGCGTGCGCCCGCTTCGTTCTGATACCCGTCCGTCAGGACGCGCAGGTTCGAGATCGTCCAAGCTGGGGCGAGAAGCAGGAAGTTTAGGCCGGTCCGCATTTTCGGGCTCACCAGCATCTTCTCCCAGTTGATCGCACCGAAGGCGTTGTTGACGTGCTCCGCAATTGTTCGACGAAGATGGGCCTCCATGGCCGGAGTCCGGTTGGCCGGCAGCTTCATCACCTCGTCTGCCCAGATGGTTTCGAGGGCCGTTAGCATGGCGCCTTGGTGGTAGAAGTCCCACAGGCCCTTATCCCAAGCCTCAAGGCCTTTGGCGAGAGGCCTGATAGCTTTGCCCATGCCTCTGGAGATCAGGCTGTTCTTGCTCTCCAGGTCGCGGATTACGCTGAATAGCTGGCTTTCCCTCTCCTCGGATGCGAAGTTCACGCCCGCCTTGATCCACGGCATGATCACTTCCTGCTTCGCGGCCAGGACGGGGGGCTTATCCCCCTCTCTCCCGATGATGTCCCACAGCCCGGATTTGACCCCCTTGTACATCGTGGGGTTCAGGAAGAACGCCTGGCCGGCAGTTTTGAGCGGGCTACTCCGCAGCGCCTGGATGGCCATCGCCTGCTCGGTCAGGGCCCAGTGGTGGAACATGCTGAACGACAGAAAGGTCTTCTTCGAGAGGGCCCGGATCGCATCGAGCCCGTTCAGCACAGGGCTCTGGAATCCCTCTCCGAAAGACGCCTTCACGGCGTCCGCGAACTGGGGGTGCACCCACACCGGCTTCATGATGGTCCCGCCACCCACCGGCCGGTTGCTGTACGCAGCCCGGTATAGAGCGGTAGCCTCGTCCATCCTCACCCACGCCCCGGGGGGACGGAGTCTTCGGTACTCGTTCTCGGATAGAACCACACCCATGTCGCGCAGCCCTTGAGCCATCATGCGGTTTCCCATAGCCTTCGTGGCGAAGTCGGCGCGATGCTTCAGGATGTCGGCGATGTCGTTGTACCGCGGCTCCAGCTTCCGGACGGTTCCGTCCGGCATCTCAATGCCTTTCTCCATTCCTTCGCGGTAGCTGTTGACGGTCCGCTTCTTATGGAAGGGGTCGTTCATCAGCTTCTTGGCTGCCGTCTGGATGCCCGCCTGATCCCCCTTGTCGAACTTCCAGATCTGCGCCAAGTAGGTGGCGCTGTCCTGGAGGGGGAGATCGTCTCCATAGGCGTGGCGCTCCAGCTCGTCCTGTTCCTTCGTGAACTCCTGGATGCGCTTGAGCCACTTCCGGCCGGCCGGGGACAGCCCGACCTCGTCGGCCGTTGCGCTCCCCTGGTACACCCATCCAAGTTTGGACACTTCCCGGTCTTCGATGGGAACTTCCTTCTTCAGGTCGTAGAGAAAGTTGTTCACCTTCCAGTTCCGCTCTGCCGTGAAGACGGCCTTGTCGAACACGATGTCGGCACTGATTCGGGTCATCCGGGGCATCGGGACGCCCAGCAGCGCCGCCGGATACTTCAGGTACTTCCCGCCCCAGGCGAACTCGGCCAGCTTCTTCGCTTCCGGGGAAATGATCTTGTCGGCTACGCTGGCCCGCTGCGTCTCGGCCAGTTTGGCGGGCAACGCTTCCTTGTGCACGTCGCGGAGGAATCGAACCTGCTTACTGAGTTCCTTAATGAGCGGCTCGTTGCTCGGGTCCGGATCGGCCCGGAGCTTCTTGATCTCCGCCAGGGTTGACTTCCTGGTTCGATCGATCTCTCCCAGCGTCTTCCGCTGCCACCTCATCGCGTCCGGGTGATCGACCCTGTGCTTGTTGGCCGCATTCAGGAGAGCGGTCTCACTGACCGGAGCATGGCTGGCAGCCTCACGAGCGGCCATCCTTCCTTCAAGGGACTCGGCGTGGAAGCGGGAGAGGCTTCGTCCGAGACCGGCAAACCCTCCCTTCAACATCCCCTTCGCCATGAAGATCGCCTTCACGGCCGCAGCCGCGGACTCTGGGCTCTTGTCCTGGAACGCCTGCGCCACCTGGGGGATCGACTCGAAGGCCCCAATACCTCCAAGCCCGATGTCTACGATAGCCGCGATAGGCGCGGTGGCCGGAAAGAAGTGGGCGGCCAGCAGGCCGGCGCCCAGCGGGGACTGCATGAAGTCGACGATCTCCGGGCCAGCCCTGGCAACCTCTTGGGCAAACCGGCCCATCCAGCTATCGCCGCGCTCCTTAGCCCAGCTCTCCGGGACTACCGTCTTGATCCACTTGTCATACCCCTTAGCCGCGCTTGTTCCGGACAACGACTCGGAAAGGGGCTTGGTGAGAAACGACCCGTACTCTTCGGATGGCGGCTTGGATTCAGCCTGCTTATACTTCTTGAGGTCTATCCCAGCGACCGGCGAGGGATCTCCCTTCTCGGTCTTAGCGGGCTGCAGCGAGGCCTTCTTGTACTTGCTCAAGTCGATCTGCAGGGTGGCCTCAGGAGGCCCTTGCGGGGGGGGGGCGTCAGCCTTTTTCTTATACTTTCCCAGGTCGATACCGAGATCTTCCGCCATTGATGTCACCGGTTATTTGTGATCCAGGCATCGACTTCCTTCTTCGGAGCCGGGGCGGACGGCGGCGGCTCCGGAGTTGTCCGGCCTTTCCCTTCGGGCTTCGTGCTGACCGCCTGCTTTGCGGACTCGAAGTCCGCCTTCAGTTCTTCCAGCCGGGCTTCCTGCTCTGCGTCGAGACTCTTCGTGATCTTCTCGATGTTGGGATTCCCCTGCATTAGGGGGTCCACCAGCATCTTTGATTTGGCCCGGGAGAACTCGGAGATGATCGACTTCTTCTGACGGAGGTATTCCTTCTCCATGTCGGCTGCGGACTTCCGCCGGTCCCGCTCGTCCATCACGCTCACCCGGCTCATCCAGGTGTTCGGGCTCCACTCCTTCTTCGCGGACCGCTCCAGCTTGGTCGTTCCATCGAGCTGCTGGATGACCTCGTAGTTCACTCCATTCACCTGGGTTGTAAACAGCCGCTTCATTTCCGGCCGGTGGCCCATCCCGGGCCGCTCCAGGGCGTACTGCTTCAACTGCTCGGGAGGAACCGGGATGTTCGTGTTGGCAAAGAAGTAGTTTCCCTGCTCGTCCTTTGTGAGATTGAGCACGTCGGTCGGGTTCGTATTGTTGCGTGCGATCCAGGACTCCGGCGGCTTGACGGTCCGCCCGTAGTAGTTCTTCTCAAACTCGCTGGGCGGACCCATGGGAAGCTGGTCGGGCCGGACACCGGCCGCAAGCACCGGCATGGTCGATTCCAGGTTGGCGTAGGTCTTGTCTTGGTGAGCCCGCCGCTCGTGCATGATGCGTTCTTCTGCCGATCCGGGAGCGGGCTGCTTCGGAACATCCGGGGCCTGGACGAACCCAGACAGGGCCTGCTGCTGGAACTCCGCCGCATCCTTCGGCCGTAGCCGGGCCATCTGCTGGAAGATCGGCATCATGGCGTGCTGCACTTCAGTCCGGTTGCGCCCGCTCATCTGCTGAAGTTGCTGGGTGGCCTGCGCCGCCAGATCATCGTACTGCTGCTTCCGCTCGTTCATGGAG
>JAHFOU010000255.1 GCA_023261525.1 Planctomycetota bacterium
AGCTCCAGGAAGCGCTCGAAGGCCACCGCGGCCTCGGCGTACTGGCCGGCGCGGAAGCTCTTCATGCCGGAGGAGAAGTGCTGGCGGAGCTGGTCCTCGCGCTCGTCCGCGCGGGCCCCGGGGGCCAGGGAGGAGAGGAGGAGGGCAAGAGCGGCCACAGCCATCCGGGAGGTTCGCATCGGGGATCTCCTTCGGTTCAGCAGAACTAAGAAGGGGAGGCTAGCAAAAGCATCCCTGGGGAATCAAGGCGTATTGTCCCTGCCGGGAGGCCTCTGCTATGCTCCGCGGCCCGCATGGCCGACTTCGAACTCATGCCCCCGCTCCAGCCCGAGACCCCCAACCAGGGGAAGGGGCTTTTCCTCACGATGGGGGCCTTCGTCCTGGTCTTCCTGGTCGTCCAGCACTTCGCCCCCACGCCACCTCCGGCGGCCCCAGCCCCGCTCGTTTCGGCGCCTTCCGTTCCGGCGGCATCCGTGCCCGCCCCGGCGGTTGCCGTGGCGTTCCCGGTCCGGACGGCCGCGCTGAAGGGGGGGAGCCTGGAGGTCCAGGTCACGAACGCGGGGGCCGGGATCTGCGGCCTGTCCTGCCGCAAGGACGCCGCCGCCTCAGTGCTGTACGACGCCACCCTCTACACGGCCTCCTCGGATCTTCCTCCTCTCCTGGCGACCGCGGTCTCGGGGGAATGGCGGGCCGGCTGGGACCTGGCGACGTCCCCGGACGGCCGCTCCGTGCGCTTCACCCGCACCCTGCCGGGGGGGATCTCCCTGGCCAAGACCCTGAAGATCCCGGAGACGGGCTACCTGATCACCGGGGAGCTGGAGATCGTCAACGGCGGGCAGGCTCCCGTCACGCTGGGGCTGGAGACCCTGGTGCCCGGGCCCTCCGACGGCTCGGTGACGGCCCGCATCCCCCAGCAGGTGGACTACTTCCTCCGGGCCCCGACCGGGGAGCTGATCCACAAGAGCCCGGAGTCCGGGCCCGGCATCGTGAAGAAGCACCATCGTGACCCGGAGCCCGATCCGGACGATGCGACGAAGACCCTTCCGGCCTCGCCCTGGAGCCCCAAGGATCCCTGGCCCGCCCGCTGGTCGGGGATGTCCAGCGCCTACTTCAGCGCTCTCGTGGACCTGGAGGGCGCCGGCCTCTCGGCCTGGCGCGTCCCTGCCACGGATCATGCGGTGGCCGTCCTCTCCAAATCCCTCACCGTGGCTCCCGGAGGCCGGGAGGCCCTGTCCTTCCGGGCCTTCGTGGGCCCCAAGCAGAAGGGCATCCTGGCCGCGGTGGACCCCATCCTGCCCGAGGTCCTCAACCTGGGACCCATCGACTCGGCCATCCAGTCCTCCCTGGCCTTCCTCCACGGCCTGGCCGGGAACTACGGGCTGGCCATCATCCTGCTGACCCTGCTGGTGCGCGGGGCCATCCATCCGCTCAACCGGGTGGCCCAGTCCTCGATGATGACCTCGGCGGAGAAGATGAAGCGCCTCCAGCCGAGGCTGGACGAGATGAAGAAGCGCCTCAAGAACAACCCCGAGAAGCTCTTCAAGGAGCAGGGCCGCATCATGAAGGAGGAGGGCATGAGCCCCTTCTCCGCCCTGGGGGGCTGCCTGCCCATCCTCCTGCAGATGCCGGTGCTCTGGGCCCTGTACAAGGTGCTCCAGGGCTCGGTGGAGCTCCGCGGCGCGGCCTTCGGGGCGTGGATCCACGACCTGGCGAAGGAGGACGCCGTGATGTCCGGCATCCCCCTCCTGCATACCCTGAACCCCCTGCCTCTCCTGCTGATCGGGGTCATGCTCTTCCAGATGTGGAAGGCCCCCAAGCCGGCCGATCCCCAGATGGCCCAGCAGCAGAAGATGATGATGGTCATCATGCCGGTGATGTTCGGCTGGATGATGTACCACCTGCCGGCGGGCATCACCCTCTACTGGCTGACCAGCACGACCTTCTCGATCGGGGAGCAGTGGTACATCCGCCGCCGCCTGGTCGCGAAGGGCGTGATCAGCGCGCCGGCTAAGGCGTAGCGCGGGCGATCAGGCGGACCAGGGCGGGGCCCTTCAAAAGCGGCGCCTTGTCCGAGCGGATCTGGGCGGGCCGGATCCGGGTTTTCATCGTGGTCGCGCGGTGGGGCGGCAGGACCGCGAACATCGGCCCCAGGTCCCGGGTGCGGGGGATCTCTTCCTCGGTGAGGAGCTCCTCGTGCATCTTCTCCCCCAGGCGCAGGCCGATGCGCTTCACGCGGACGCGCTTTCCTTCAGAGCGCATGAGGGCCTCCACGAAGTCGCCGATCCTCACGGAAGGCATCTTCAGGATGAAAACCTCGCCGCCCTGGGTGCGGGCCCCGGCCTGGAGGACCAGGCCCACGGCGTCGGGGATGCCCATCATGAAGCGGGTCATGGCCGGGTCGGTGACGGTGACGGGACCGCCCTTGCGGATCTGGCCCAGGAGTAGGGGGACCAGGGACCCCCGGGAGCCCAGGACGTTCCCGAAGCGCACGGCACAGAACTTGGTCTTGGCGTTGGCCCAGGCGTCCACGGTGACGGCCAGGCGCTCGGCCATCAGCTTGGAGATGCCCATGGTGTTGACCGGGTTGACGGCCTTGTCGGTGGAGATCACCACCAGACGCTTCACCCCGGCGTCCAGGGCGGCCTGGATGACGTTCTGGGTGCCGATGACGTTGGTCTGGACGGCCTCGAAGGGGTTGTATTCGCAGGCCGGGACGTGCTTCATGGCGGCGGCATGGAAGACGAGGTCCACGCCCTCCATGGCGCGCTGGATGCGGTAGCGGTCCCGGACGTCGCCGATGAAGTAGCGGATGCGGGCGCCCCGTCCCAGGCGGTCCTGGAGCTCGGCCTGCTTGGTGTCGTCCCGCGAGAGGATGCGCACGACCTTGGGATTGCAGGAGAGGAGCTGGCGGACGATCTCGGAGCCGATGGACCCGGTGCCGCCCGTGACCAGGATGCGCTTGCCGCGGTAAAAGGCGCGGGGGAGGGGAGGCATCGGGAGGAATGATACGCTATACTCCCCGCCCCATGAAAGGCATCGTCCTCGCCGGCGGCTACGGCACGCGGCTCCTGCCGCTGACCAAGGTCACCAACAAGCACCTCCTGCCGGTCTACGACCGCCCCATGGTCTACTACCCCCTCCAGACCCTGGCCGACGCCGGGATCCGCGAGATCATGGTCGTCACCGGCGGTAACAACGCCGGGGACTTCCTCACCCTGCTCGGCAACGGCAAGGAGTTCGGCCTGAAGGAGCTGGCCTACGCCTACCAGGAAGGCGCCGGCGGCATCGCCCAGGCCCTCTCCCTGGCCGAGGACTTCGCCGACGGGGAGCCGATCTGCGTCATCCTGGGCGACAACCTCATCCAGGGCTCCATCGCCAAGGCCCGCCGCGACTTCGATCAACAGGGGGAAGGTGCCAAGATCCTGCTGAAGCAGGTCCCTGACCCTGAGCGTTTCGGGGTGCCGACCTTGAAGGGGAAGCAGGTGGTCGGCATCGAGGAGAAGCCCAAGCGCCCGAAGTCGAACTACGCCGTGATCGGGATCTACTTCTACGACGCGGCGGTCTTCGACATCGTCAAGACGCTCAAGCCCTCCAAGCGGGGCGAGCTCGAGATCACGGACGTGAACAACGCCTACATCCGCATGGGCACCATGACCGCCGAGGTGCTCAAGGGCTGGTGGACGGACGCGGGGACCATCGAGTCCCTGCACCGGGCCTCGAACCTGGTCGCCCGCTCCCGATAGCCCCCGTCGGGCAGAGTTCCAGCGCCTCTTCCGCCGCCGCCCGTTCCCGCCTCGTGATGGGCTGGCGCCGCATCGCGGCCACGGCCTTGGAGGTCACCTTGAAGAGGAGGGGAGCCTGGTCCACGCAGACGCGGCAGGCGATGCAGGCCTCGGGCAGTA
>JAHFOU010000256.1 GCA_023261525.1 Planctomycetota bacterium
GGATGAGGACGATGGGAAGTCCGGCCAGGGCGAAGGCCCGGGCGAGGTCCTTGCCCCCCCCTCCGCGCGCGAACATGAGGAGGCGGGCCAGGGCCAGGACCAGGACCGGCTTGGCGAACTCCGAAGGCTGGACGGTGAGGCTCCCGAAGGAGAACCAGCGCCGGGCCCCGTTCAGGGTGGAGCCCATCACGAGCACGGCCGCCAGGACGGCGACAGCGGCGGCATAGGCCGGGTAGGCCAGGGAGGACCAGCGCGCGCTGGGGATCCTCAGCGCCACGGTGTAGGTGCACAGTCCCGCCACGATCCACTTGAGCTGGCCCGACAGGGTGTCCCGGTAGGCGTACTCGGCCCCCGCGCCGGCCAGGTCGGGACGCTCGGAGACGCTCCAGAGGAACAGGGCCCCCGTGCCCATGAGGACGAGGGTCGCCAGGAAATTCGCCAGGTCGAACTCCCGCCAGCGGAGGCCCATCTATCCCACCGGCTCCGCGGGGGCGGGCGGGAGCTCCGCGAAGGCCCGGAAGACCTCGGCCGCGATCGGGGTGGCCACGTCGCCCCCCGAGCCGCCGTGCTCCACGATGACGGAGACGGCCAGGGTGGGGGCCTCCTCGGGCCCGTACCCCACGAACCAGGCATGGGGCGGAGGGCCCCCCAGGCGCTCGGGCTTCAGGCCCACCTGGGCCGTGCCCGTCTTGCCCATCACCCGCCAGTGGATCAGGCCGGCGTGGGAGGCCGTGCCCGAGAGCACCGCCCGCTTCATCCCCTCCCGGATGACCTCCAGGGCCGGGGTGCCGAGGCAGACCGGGGCCGGGGCGGCCTCCGGAGACTGGGGAAAGATCAGGGGCCTGACCAGCCTGCCTCCGTTGGCGAAGACCGCGGCCATGCGGACCGCCTGGAGCGGGGTCACCGTCAGCTCCCCCTGGCCCACCGAGAGCAGGATGGACCCGTGGGCGGGCACCCCCCCGCCCAGCTCCTGCCCCCCGAGCGAAAGCCCGGTCGGCGCGCCGAAACCGAAGGCGCGGGCCTTGGCGGCCAGGGTCACGATTCCCAGGCGTTTCGCGGCCTGGTAGAAGTAGACGTTGCAGGAGACCTCCAGGGCCCTCGCCAGGTCGCAGGCGCCGTGGATGCGGTTGCACCCGTAGCGCGTGCCCTGGTCCAGGAGAGCCCCCTCGCAGGCGTAGGAGAAGGCCGGGTCCATGTGGGCGTCTTCCAGCATGGAGGCGGCGGTCACGAGCTTGAAGATGGATCCGGGCGGGTAGGTGCCCCGGACGGCCCGGTTCAGCAGGGGCTGGGCCGGATCCTTCTGGAGGGCCCCGTACTGGGCCGCCAGGGTGTTGGCGTCGTACCCGGGGCGGCTGGCCAGGGCCAGGAGGGCCCCGGTGTGGGGATCCATGGCCACCACGGCGCCCCGGCGGGAGCCCAGGGAACGCTCCGCCACGGCCTGGAGGTCGACGTCGAGGGTGAGCTGGACGTCCTGTCCCGGGACCGCCGGCTCGATCTGGGCCTCCTCCCGGCGCCGGCCGCTCTTCACCTCCACGGAGACCACCCTCAGGCCGCGGCGGCCGCGCAGGCGCTCCTCGGCCTGGAGCTCCACCCCCTCGCGTCCCACGTCGTCGTCCGCGAACAGGGCCGAGCCTCTCAGTTCATCGTCCAGGAGGGCCTCGGCCCGGCCCCGGCGCGCGATCTGGAGGCCCAGGTCCTTGCCCTCCGCCTGCAGCTGCTTCAGCTCCCTGTCCCCCAGCCGCCCCATGCGGCCCACGACGTGGCAGGCCAGGGACCCGTAGGGATAGCGGCGCGCCGAGCGGCGCTCCACGGAGAGGCCAGGATACTCGTCCTGCAGGCAGGTGAGCCAGTAGACGGCCTTCTGGGGCAGGCCGGTCAGCCAGGCCCTCTCCCCCTCGCCGCCCTTCTGGACCAGGCGGGCCAGGGAATCCAGGGCCCCGGGAAACCCGCACTCGGCCAGGAGCCGGCCCAGGCGCTCCGCGCGGCGCAGGTCCTTGAGGCCCCGGGCGGCCCGGGCGGGATCCACCCAGAGCTCCCAGGACTCCCGGTCCTCGGCCAGGACCCGGCCCCGGCGGTCCAGGATGCGGCCCCGCGGCGCCTCGATCAGCTCGATGCGGCGGACCTTGGCCGAGGCCTCCTGGGCCAGGGCCTCCCCCTGGAGGACCTGGAGCTGGAAGAGGCGGCCCAGGACCGTCAGCAGGCCCAGGGCGGCCAGGGCGCCCAAGAGACGCACCCTCCAGCCGCTCATGCGCCCGCCCGACGGTGCCAGCGCGCCCGCAGGGGCCCCAGCAGGAGCGGAGAGACCCCGGCCGTGACCAGGGCCGAGACCCCCGTCTCGAGAAGACCCTGGCGCCCGTAGGCCGCCCAGGTGGGGCCGGAGAGGCCCGTGACCATCCGCAACCAGAGGGCCGCCAGGCCGCAGGCCAGCATGAGGGTCGGAAGCTCCCGGCGGTGCGTGGCCCTCTGCTCCACCGAGAGGGCCGCGGCGGCCAGGCCCCAGGCCAGGGCCTGGAGGCCCAGGGGCCCCGCCGAACAGGCGTCGAGGGCCAGGCCGGCGGCCCAGGCCGCCAGGACCGCGCGGTCCAGGGAGGTGCCCCAGGCCAGGACCACCAGGGCCAGGGCCGGCAGGCTCACCCAGCCGCCGAATCCCAGGAGGTGGGCGCCGAGAAGCATCAGGGCCCAGATCCCCGTCATGGCGCCACCCCGCCCAGGAGGATCTGGACCTCCTCCACCTGGTCCGGGTCGCAGGCCGGCGCCACCGAGACCACGGCGGTCTCCCCGGATCCCGTCACCCGATCCACCGTGCCGACCAGGAGGCCGGCCGAGTACCGCCCGTCATAGCCGGCCGTGACCACCAGGTCCCCGGGCTGGGCGTCCCCGGGCCGCTCGCAGAGCAGGACGAGAAGGCGGCCCGTGCCGTCGCCCTTGAGCACGGCCTGGATGCGTCCCCCGTCCGGCTTGACGCCGTTGCCGTGGCCGATGAGGACCCAGACCCGGCTGTTGGCGTCCGTCAGGCACTGGACCCGACAGGCCGAGGAGGCGGGCGTGACCACCATGCCCAGGAGGCGGCCGCCGCAGACCACGGCTTGGCCGTTGAGGACCCCGTCCTCCCCGCCCCGGTCCAGGACCAGGCTCCGGCGCCAGCGCACCGCGTCGGCCCCGATGACCCGGGCGGGCAGGGGCTTGACGGCTGGAAGCCTTTCCTTGATCTGGGCCAGGGCGGCGAGCTGGCGCCGGAGGGATCCGGCCTCCTCCTCGCGCTGGGCCAGGCTGGCCTGGAGATCCCCGAGCTGGCGGTTCAGGTCGGCCTCGGGCCCCAGGTCCAGGCGCCGGGCCAGCCAGCGCACGCCGGCGCGGGAGGTGGAGCGGACCGGGGAGAGGACAGGGGCCAGGACGCCCAGGGCCGAGGATTTCAGGGCGCCCTGGAGGCGGTCAGGCAGGAAGGGCAGGACCAGGGTCACGCCGAGAAGGACGAGGAGGGCCCGGCGGCCGGGCGTGGGGGCGGGGGAAGGCATCGGAGCGCGGCAGTGTACGGGCTGGCGCAGGAGGGCTCAAGGACCCGGAGGGGAGGACTCGATATACTTCAGCGATGAAGCGCCGCCTTCTCGTTCTGGGAGCCCCGGTGCTCCTCCTGGGGCTCTGGGCCGTTTCCCGCCTGAGCCCTCCGGTCTCCGCGACCTATGCGGATCCTGCCGCCGTCCCGAAGCCCGGCACCTTTGCCGAACCCTGGACGACGCGCCCGGTGATCCTCGTCGGGATCGGGGACAGCGTCACGGCAGGCTTCGGGGCTTCCGCCGGAAACTCCTACTTCGATCGCCTCCACACCGCCTTGAAGCCCGTCCTGCCGAACCTCCAGGCCCGCAACCTGGCGATCTCCGGCTCCACCTCGTTCCA
>JAHFOU010000257.1 GCA_023261525.1 Planctomycetota bacterium
GCCAGATCTTCAACATCGGCAACCCGGCCAACGAGTGCTCGGTGAAGGAGATGGCCCAGCTCCTGAGGAGGCTCTACGCCAAGCACGCGCCGAAGGGGACCCGGGTCCCCGGCATCGTCGAGACCTCCTCGCACTCCTACTACGGCAAGGGCTACCAGGACGTCTCCCGCCGCAAGCCCTCCGTGGCCAAGGCCAGGAAGCTCCTGGGCTGGAAGCCGAAGGTGGGGCTGGAGGAGTCCGTCGAGCGGACCCTGGTCTACTTCCTGGACGAGCACCGGAGGCTCAAGGCCCGCGCGTGAGCCATCCGCGCTCCCGGCTCTGCCTCCTGCTCCTGGGCGTGGCCCTTCTTTTCGGCTACCGCCTGGGCGGCCGGAACCTGGAGAACCACGACATCATCCGCAACGCGGACATCGCCGCGGAGATGCTCCGGGACGGGGACTGGCTCCTGCCCCGCTCCTGCGGGACCGTCTACGTGGAGAAGCCGCCCCTCTTCCTGTGGTGCGCGGCGACGGCGGGCAGGGTGCTGGGGGGGATGGATGCCCTGGCGGCCCGCCTGCCGTCCTGGGCGGCGGGGCTCGCGATGGTGGCGGGGACCGTGCTCCTGGGCCGTTTTCTCCAGTCGTGGCTGGTGGGCCTGGCGGCCGGGGGCATCCTGGCCACGATGTGGGACATCTGGTTCTATGCCCGGGGCGGGCGGGACGATCTCCTCTTCGCCGCGCTGACGCTCTGGGCCCTGCTGGCCCTCCTATGGGCGGCGGAGAAGGGCCGGGTCTGGGGCTGGACCGCGGCGGGCCTCTGCATGGCCGGGGCCATGCTGGTCAAGGGGCCGCTGGGGATGCTCCTACCGCTGGTGGCCTATGCCGCCTGGAGGGTCACGCTGGGCTGGAATCCCCCGAGACGGCTCTGGATCGGAATGGCCTGGGCCGTCCTGCTGGCGCTCTCCTTCGTCGGGCACTACTACTACCAGGTCTCCCGGCATGCCCGGCCGGGAGAGCTCCGGGAGATCCTGGACGGCTTCTTCCTCAAGGAGAACCTTGAGCGGGTCCGCTCCGGATGGGACCACCGGCCCAAGCCGTTCTGGTTCTACCTGGTCCCCCTGTTCGCGAACACCCTGCCCTGGGGCCTTCTGATCCCGATCGCCTTCGTGGAGCGCTGGCCCAAAGGCTGGAAGGGCGGAAAGGCCGAGGCCTTCCTGCTCCTGTGGGTGGCCCTGACCGTGGTCGGGCTCTCCCTCTCCGCCGGCAAGCAGGCCCGCTACCTCCTGCCCCTGTATCCGGCCCTGGCGGTCCTCCTGGCCCGCTCCCTGGCGGGGGGGCTGGGCCAGGACCCGCGCTGCGGGCCCTGGGCCGCGCGCACGATGTGGGTCTTCCCACCCCTCCTGCTCGCGGCCGCGGTGTGGCTGGCGGTCTGGGGCCAGCCGCGCCTGCCGATCCCGGTCCACCTGCCGGCCCTGGTGCTGGCGGCCTGCGCGGTCTACCTGGGCTGGTCCCTGAAGCGGAAGGACCTCCTCAGGAGCGTGGCGGGCCTGGCCCTGGCCTTCGCGGTGGGCGCCATGGCCTGGGAGAGGACGGTGGAGACCGAGGACGAGGCTTCCGCCACCTGCAAGGCCTTCGCGGAGGAGTTGAGGCCCGCGCTTCCGGCCGGCGAGGCCGTCTATCTCCACGGCCGGGACTTCTTCCGCTCCGGCCTGTGCTATTACCTGGGCCGGACCCTGCCCATTCTGGAGAGGCTCCCGGATCAGGGGCCGCCGAGATGGGTGCTGGAGGACGCCGCACAGGAGTCTTCCCGCCGGGAGGTGAGCGGGGTGTTCCATTACCAGGACCAGGACTATGTCCTGTTCCGTTGGGATTCTCAGGAGAGCCGATGAACCCCACCCTCCACCTCAAGATCGACATCGACACCTACGTCGGCACCCAGGAGGGGGTCCCCAACCTCCTGCGCCTGCTGGACAGGCACCAGGCCCGGGCCACCTTCTTCGTGTCCCTGGGGCCGGACAACTCCGGCAAGGCCATCTGGCGCATCTTCCGGCGCCGCGGCTTCCTGGCCAAGATGCTGAGGACCAATGCCCCCGGCATGTACGGGATGAAGACGATGATGTACGGCACCCTCCTGCCCGCGCCCCTCATCGGGCGGACCTGCCTGGCGGAGCTCCAGCAGATCCCCAAGGCCGGGCACGAGCTGGGCCTCCACGCCTGGGACCATGTGGGCTGGCACGACCATCTGGACGAATGGAGCGAGGGCGAGGCCGCCGCGGAATACGAGAGGGGCTGGAAAGCCTTTGGGGATCTTTTCGGCGCGACGCCCTCCTGCGTGGCCGCCCCGGGCTGGACCGCCACGCCGGCCAGCCTGTCGATTCATGACGCCAAGCGCCTGGCCTATGCCAGCGATGGCCGGGGGGAGAGGGCCTTCCTGCCGACGATGGGAGGGAAGGCCTTCGCGACGCCCCAGGTCCCGACCACGCTGCCGACCCTGGACGAGGCCCTGGGCCGGGATGGGGTCACCCGGGAGAATTTCGCCGCGCGCACCCTGGCCGCCCTGAAACCGGAAGCCCTCAACGTCTTCGGGGGCCATGGGGAGGCCGAGGGCCGGGGCTACCAAGCCGAGTTCGAGGCCGTCCTGGCCGGCGCCCTCGCCGCGGGCTGGCGTTTGGCCGCGCTCGACGAGGCGTCGCGCACCGCCCTTCCCCGTTTCGAGCTCCTGCGCCGGGAGATCCCGGGCCGGGCCGGCCTGGTGGCCGTGCAGGGGCCCGCGGCATGATCCCGCGCTGGAAGTGGCCGGTGCTCTTCCTGGCCCTGGCCGCGGTCTATCTCGTCCGTCTCCACTGCCGGGCCCTCTGGGATCCGGACGAGGGCCGCTACGCCGAGATGGCCCACGAGATGCTGGGCTCGGGGGACTGGCTGACACCGCGCTTCAACGGCGCGATCTACCTGGAGAAGCCGCCCCTGCTGTACTGGGTGACGGCGCTTTCCTTCCGCGTGTTCGGGGAAAGCCCCTGGGCGGCCCGCCTGCCCCTGGCCGTCGCCACCCTCCTGACCTGCGGGCTGATCGCCTGGCGGGGCCGGAGGCGTCTGGGCGACTGGATGGGGTTCTGGGCCGTCCTGACCTATGGGCTCTGCCTCTTCGTCTTCCTGATGAGCCATGTCCTGCTCATCGACAGCCTTCTGGCTCTTGCGGTGATGGGCACCTTCGCCGCCCTGGACTGGGGAAGAGACAGGGAGGGATGGGGACCACCCCTGCTCCTGGGCTTCTCCGTGGCCTTCGGGCTTTTGGCGAAGGGGCCCGTGGCCGCGGTGATCCCCGCGCTCGGCGTGGGTCTGGAATGCCTCTTCAGCCGAAGCCTTCAGCCCTTCCTGGGCATCCGCCGCTTGGCCTTCTCCGTGATCCTGTGCCTGACGCTCGCCCTGCCCTGGTTCGTGCTGGAACAGCGGGCGGTGCCGGAGTTCCTGGGCTTCTTCATCGTGCACGAGCACCTCCAGCGCTTCGCCACGGACGAGGCCGCCCGGCCCGGGCCCGTCTGGCTCTTCGCGGCCCTGGCCCTGGCGGGCTGGATGCCCTGGTGGGGGGAGCTCTGGGCGGGGATCCGCGCGGGCTGGGGGGAGCCCTCGGGCCTGGTCCGCCGCGGCCTGGCCTGGGCGGCCGGGACGGTCCTTTTCTTCAGCCTCTCGCGCTCCAAGCTTCCCCACTACGTCTGGCCGGCTTTTCCCGTCATGGCCTTCGCGGTGGCCTTCGGATGCCGCAACGCCTCCGTCTGGGAATGGCGGATCGGTCGGGCGCTCACGGCCCTCCTGGGCCTGGCCCTTGCCGCCCTGTCCCATCCCGCCTTCCGGGAGGAGACGTACGGGGACTTCCGGGCCTTCGCACCGGCGGGCCTGGCGGCGGGGCTC
>JAHFOU010000258.1 GCA_023261525.1 Planctomycetota bacterium
GGCGCCCAGGCCCTTGTTCACGCCGTTGTGGAAGGCGCGGACCCGGGGGTCGGCCTTGGCCAGGCGGTCGGCGATCTCGCCGGTGCGGTCGGTGGAGCCGTCGTCGATGAGGAGGATCTCGTACTCCTCGAAGTGCTTGGAGATCTCCGCGTGGATCTCGGCGACCGTACCCTCGAGGTTGAGCTCCTCGTTCAGGGCGGGGACGACGACGGAGACGGTGCGGCCCGGCACTACCAGGACTCGCGCTGGGAGCGCTCGTTGGTGATGCTGACGGAGGGGGCCTCGCCGCGCCGTCCCAGGATACGTCGGGTCTCGGCGGCGATGGTCAGGGCGTTGGGGTAGTAGGCCGCCTCCAGCACGGGGCCGGACGGCGTGGGGATGGGCGGCAGGGCCACCCGGGCCACCGGGGCCTTGAGGTCCCGGAAGGCCTTCTCGGCCACGAGGGCGGCCAGCTCCGCCGAGAAGCCGCAGAAGGCCCAGGAGGTGTCGCAGGCGACCAGGGCGCCGGTCTTGCGCACGGAGGCGAGGATGGCCTCCTCGTCCAGGGGGCGGATGGAGCGGGCGTCGAGGATCTCGAGCTCCACCCCTTCCTTGGCGAGGATCTCGGCGGCCTTCTCGGCCTCGGCGACCATCTGGGAGACGGCCACGGCGGTGGCGTGGCGGCCTTCGCGCACGAGGCGGGCCTTGCCGAAGGGCGTCGCATAGGGTTTCTCGGGGACCTCGCCCTTGATGCCGTACAGGTTGCGGTGCTCGAGGACCAGACAGGGCTGGCCGGCCCGGACGGCCTGGATCAGGAGGCCCTTGGCGTCGCCGGCCGTGGCCGGCATCACCACGGAGAAACCGGGGATGTGGGCGAAGAGGGAATGGAGGGACTGGGAGTGCTGGGCGCCCTGGCCCCAGCCGCGGCCGATGACGGCCCGGTAGACCACCGGCATCGCCGCTTCGGAGCCGAACATGTAGCGCCACTTGGCGGAGTGGTTCACGATCTGGTTGGCGCAGACCAGGAGGAAGTCCACGCGCTGGTGGACGTTGATGACCCGCATCCCGGTCAGGGCCATTCCATTTGCGACGCCGGCGTTCGCTTCTTCCGACAAGGGCAGGTCCAGGGCCCGGGTCGGGAAGTCCTTGTGCAGGTCCTTGGTGGAGCCGAAGACCCCGCCCGGATCCGGGACCCCGAGGCCCATGACGACGAGGTTGGGGAACTCCGCCAGCATCTGGTGCTGGGCCTCCCGCAGCGCTTCCGCGTAGGTGATCTGGCGCTCAGGCACGGGCGGGCTCCAGGCCCAGGGCCCTGGGGTCGGGCAGGGGGGAGGCCTTGCCGAAGGCGGCGGCCTCCTCGACCCGGGCGGCGACCTCGGCGCGGATGCGGGCGGCGGCGGCGGGGTCCAGGCGCTTCTCGAAGGCAGTGATGGGGCAGCGGGCCTTCTAGAGATCTAGTTCGACTTGGGAGCGGTAGCCCAGGTGGGTGTCGGCGTCCGGGCCCACGTGGCCCTTCCAGCGGTAGGTCATGCATTCCAGCAGGGTGGGGCCCTCGCCCTTGCGCGCGCGCGCGACGGCCGTGGCGGCGGCCTCGTGCACGGCCAGGACGTCGTTGCCGTCCACCCGCACGCCCGGGATGCCGAAGGGCTCGCCGCGGCGGCGGATCTCGGCCGCGGCGGCCGGCTGGCGGGGAGCCAGGGGGGTGCAGGTGGCGTAGAGGTTGTTCTCGCAGACGAAGAGCACCGGCAGGCGGTGGAGGGCGGCCAGGTTCAGGCTCTCCGTGAAGACGCCCTCCTCGACCGCCGCGTCCCCGAAGAAGCAGGCGGCCACCGCGTCCGTCCCGCGCAGGCGGGCGCTCCAGGCCGCGCCCACGGCCATGGGGATGGTGCCGCCGACCAGGGCGCTGGTGCCCAGGAAGCCCACCGACTCGTCGACCATGTGCATGGAGCCCCCGCGTCCGGCCGCGCAGCCGTCCCGCCGCCCGTACAGCTCCGCGAACATGGCCTTCAGAGAGCCGCCCTGGGCCAGGTAGGACCCGTGGCTCCGGTGGGAGCCTAGGGCATAATCGGTGGTCTTGAGGTTCGCGCAGACCCCGGCGGCCACGGCCTCCTGGCCGATGTAGAGGTGGACCGGGGAGCGCATCTCCTGCTGGGGATAGAGGGCGGCGACCTTCTCCTCGGCCAGGCGCAGGAGGAGCATGCGGCGGTAGAGGTCCTCGTGCATCGTCAGACCGTCGCGCCCGCCGCAGCGGCGGTCTTCAGCGTGCGGTAGGCCTCGGCCACCTGGGCCGGCGTGATGGTCTTGAGGCAGTGGACCTCCTGGTGGCAGGTCGGGGAGAAGCAGGGCAGGCAGTCGTAGCCCTGGGGGTAGAGGCCGGCGCCGCGCCCATAGAGGTAGGTCTCGTTGGCGTTGGTGGGGCCGTAGAGCACGACGACGGGCTTCCTCAGGGCCAGGGCGATGTGGAGGCCCAGGCTGTCGCTGGTGATGAGGGTCCGGCAGGACTGGATCCACTCGATGTAGTCGTAGAGGTTGTTCAGGCCCTTCTGCCAGGAGACCGAGGCCCCGCCCAACAGCGTTTCCAGTTGTTTCCAGTGGATCTCGGGCCACGCTTTGGTAGGCCACTTGGGCCCGACGATGTGGTTGAAACCCACGTCGAAGGCCGGCTTGGCCTTGGGCGTATAGCCCAGGACGTATTCCTGGCCGGTCCAGGGGGCCCCGATGATGTCCATGAGGAGCTTCTGCCAGCTCTCGGTGTGGGTCTTCTTGACCTCGGGGTCCTTGCAGAGCGTGAACACCCGCTCGCAGCCGTCGTAGGCCTTGGCCTCCCCGGCGGCGGCGTCGAAGCGGAAGCCGTAGCGCTTCCAGGCGTTGATGGAATCGGCCAGGGCGCAGAGCCCGGGGACCTTCTCGAAGTTCACGACGATGTCGAAGGCCTCGGCCTTGAGCTGGAGCACGCTGGAGAGGTCGTAGGACAGGATGCGGTGGATGTAGGGGTTGCCTTCCAGGAGGGGGAAGGCGTGCGCATCCACCAGCCAGGTCACGTGGGCGTCCTTGAAGTGGTGGAGGATGACGGTGGTCCTGAGCACGTCGCCCAGGCTGGTGGTCTGGCTGATCTCCGGGTCCGCGGTCTCGGAATGCCCGAGCTTGATGATGAGGACCTTGTTCACGCGCGGGTCATTCTACGGGGCCGCCGGGAGGGTTTCCAGGGACGGCTCATCCCAGGCGGTGCAGTCCGGCCCAGACGCGGTTCGTGAGGGCCTTGCGCACCGGCACGGTGAGGGTGGCGTGGGCCGCCCAGCAGGCGGCGAAGGCCAGGACGGCCGCCGCGAGACGTCCCCGTTTCCCGGCCGCCCAGCGTCCCCATCCCCAGAACCCCGCGGCGATCAGGATGGGCTCGAGGGGGGTCCGGTAGGTCGGGGAGCCCTGGAAGCAGAGCAGGACCGGGACGTAGGCGCCCAGGAGCAGGAGCGGGATCCAGCGCGGGTCCCGAGGGCCCGGGGGGCGCAGGCGGACGGCCCAGAGCCCCAGCAGGATGCCGGGGTAGGCGAAGAGCAGGGCCGGGAGGAAGAGGGCGGTGTTGTCCGCGGGGTCGGGGTAGTAGGCGTCCATCACCGGGTAGACCGTGTGGGCGGCGTTCACGCAGAGGATCCTCAGGGCCAGCTTGGGCTCCCGGGCCAGGACGGCCAGCTTGCGGTGGAGGATGAGCCGGTCGATGGCACCCTCGTCCTGGGCGAGGGCCGGGGGGATGTTCCGGTAGACCTCGGGGTGGGTGGTCTGCCAGGGATCCATGCCGTGGACGTTGTTGAGCATGAAGCCCAGGCCGCCCAGGCTGGAGACCGTGACCGAGGTGTGCAGGGAGACCCGGTTGCGGATCGTCCAGGGGGCCACGACCGCGACGGCG
>JAHFOU010000259.1 GCA_023261525.1 Planctomycetota bacterium
CAGACCCCATTTACCCATTCGCCATGGCCTAGGACGTTTTGCTGCTCGGGAGGCTGACTGGTCAAGGTGCCCAGCCCCTCCGCGTAGAGATCCTCGACAGGACTCTTCCGTTCGTCCGCAGACATCGGGTTGCCGACAGCGCGCCCTGACCGGAAGGCCGGATCGTGAAGCCTGGTGTCGCCGATCTCGCCCGCAGGCCCCTTGGAGGCCGGGTAGACCTGCACGGCCATGTTGGGATAGGCATTCTCCACATCCGCACGAGCGGTCATGTCCGCCTCCCAATCGGCCTTCCAATGCCAAATGTTCACGGGACCCAACGGCATCCCCATCGCGTAGAAGGTCGGCGTCTTCCCGAGCGGGAACTGCATCGCCACCGCGTCCCGGAACTCCTGGATACGTAACGCCTGGCTCTCTGCGCTGCTGTCGCTCCACTCCAGCAGGAACACCGCTTCCTTCCCGTCGTGCACCGCCCGCACGGTCACGCTGGGCGTGGCTCCGGCGCGCGCGAAGAGGGGCGTGACACGCACCACGGAAGAGGGCATTGTTCCCCAGACTGGATCCCAGGGCCCTTTGGGAAGCGTCTCCGTGCGAATGGCTGTGACGACCGGTTGTGCATCCACCCCCTCGCGACGATCCCGGATGGAAGCCACGTAATGGGCAACATCCCAGGCCTGCTCCACGGTCAGGGTGTCCGAGAAGGAAGGCATCGGAGTCCCAGGCATGCCCACCATGAGGCGTGTCCAGATATCCCGGGCGCTGTTGCCCCCCCGGAAGCGCCCTGCAGTGAGATCCGCCGGCTGGATGGGGAAACCCCATTCGTCCTTGAGGCTTCCCGGGGCGCTCCCATCCCCCCGGCCCTGGGCGCCATGGCAGGAGATGCAACCGGCGTCCTCATAGAAGCGCCTCCCGGAGGCGAGGGATTCGGCGGTCACCATCGGCTCCGGAGGCACCACGATGGCCGTCCTTGGAGATGCCTGGGCAAGGGATGGTGACAGCGTCTTGAGGTGCGATATCACCGCCTGCATTTCGGCCTCCGACAGCAACCCCTTCCAGGCGGGCATGGCCGAACCAGGCATCCCCTCCGAGATCACGCGGAGGAGATCCCCGTCCGAAGGCGGGCCTTTCGTCACAGACCTGATCTTGAAGGTTCCCGCCGTGAAGTCCCTCGGACGCGGATAAAGCAGGTAGGCCGCCTTCCCATCTCCGCGGCCCTGCTCGCCATGACAGACGGCGCAGCTCTGGGAGTAGAGGACAGCACCGCTGGCGGACTTCGTCGCGTGTGGGAAGGCGGAGATCCCTGCGGGAGCGCCCCCCCTTTCTTGAGCACCATTCCCGCACCCTCCCATGAGGCCGACCTCCATCGCCATGGCAACGATGAGCAACACTCCCATCCAAGTCCACCTGCGGATGTTGGTGCGGTCAGGCATAACCCCTCCTCATGGATTACGGATCATGGTGAGCAACATCTTGAAACGCCCTTCAGCCTTCACCGAATGAGGCACGCCCGAGGGCATGAGGACCACCTGGCCCACCCTCGCACGGATGGGCTTCCCTCCGACAGTCAGCTGGGCCTCTCCACGCAGAACCTGGACCAGAGCATCGAACGGGGCCGTGTGCTCGCTCAATTGCTGCCCCTGGTCGAAGGCGAACAGGGTCACCGAGCCGGCTTTTCCCGACACCAGGATGCGACTCACGATGCCCTCGCACGCGTAGTCGCCCAACGACTCCAGATCCATCGCAATGGCTGCGGCAAGCTTGGGATCCGGAGACGGATGGACCGAGCCCATAACCGATGACACGAGCAAACGCCGTTCCAATCCCATCCCGAGAGCGGAAGCTCCTCTTCCCGACCGGATCGCGTGAAAATACGCAGAACACGCGGATTTCTCCGGGATCTGCCGAGCCGTCGCTCCAACCCGAGAGTGGAGAGACTGGCTCAGTATTTGCGGATCAATGTTCATCAGTCGTCCTGAACAAGGAGTCCCTTGCGATGCGAACTATTCTGCGGTCGACAGCATGCGCCATCGTCGGCATGGGCTTCCTGATCCCGACAGTTCCGGCGCTTGGAGGCGACGAACCGGATGCCAGGGTCAAAGCCCTGGAAGAACAGATGGCCAAGCTTCAGAAGGAGCTTGCGGACCTCAAGGCCGATCGCGCTCAGGCGCATCCCTCGCCCCCTGCCCCTGCCGACGTCTCAAAGGGGGTCCCCATCGAGGTCTACTTCAAGAACGGGCTCAAGTTCCGGTCAACGGACGGGGAAATCGATATGGCCCTGGGCGGCTATGTGATCGAGAACGCACGATTCTTCACCCAGAGCAATCCAGGAAGCGACACCTTCTACAACAAGGCAACCGTGTTGAACATGAAGGGTCGCCTCTCTCATCGGTTCTCCTTTGAAGCCGAGGGACTTCTGAGCGGCGCGGGCGGCAGCACCCTGAACAATTCCTTCGTGGAATACGATCATGCCGGAGCCTTTGCCCTGAGGATCGGCCAGTTCAAGGAGCCTTTCCTCTGGGAAGAGACCCTCTGGGCGCCATGGCGGGACTTTGCCGAACCCTCCGTAGCGGACCGTCTAGCGCCAAGCCGGGACGTTGGCATCATGGCCTTCGGGAAGCTCTGGGAAACGCGTGTGGGCTATGAAATCGGCTACTTCAACGGCCAGGGACGCAATGCCAACGACGGCAATGACGACAAGGACTTGGCAGGTCGCCTCACGTTCAACCCCTTCATGACCGACCAGGGACATCCTCTTCAGAAACTCCAGATCCTTGGCCAGGGCACCTGGGGGCGCCAGAATGGAGGGGCGTTGCCCGCTTTCTCAACGCCGGATACGGGCACGACCTTCCTCACCCTGCCAGCCGCGACGACCGTGGGGGAGGATCGCACCCGCTACGGCGGCGGCATGCTCTGGGCCAAGGGCCCCCTCAACATGAAAGGGGAGTTCATCACCATGCGCGCCGATCTCGTCAAGGGCACGCTGGAGAATGCCGACACCCGTTTCGATGCATGGTATCTCTCCGCCGGTTACATCCTGACCGGGGAAGAGGCGGTGATCGGAGGGCCCGTGACTCCCAAGCGGCCTATGGGCAAGTCCGGCGGGATCGGTGCCTGGGAAGTGGCGGCACGGTTCTCCGGCTTCCGCGCGGAACGCGAGCCCTTCTACAATCTGGACAAGCAGTTCGCCTCTTCCCCTCAACCTACAGATACGGGCACTGGCTCCAGCACGACCGTAGATGCCTGGATCGCCGGAGTCCACTGGACGCCCATCTCGAATGCCAAGGTCTTCCTGGAGTACGGGGAAAACTCCTTCGGAGCCGACTACATCGGGCCGCTGGGGGCGGATGTGCGCAAACGGGAGCGTTACGCCCTCCTGAGCACCCAGATCAACTTCTGAACGCCCGATTCCCAGAGAGCGCGGAGCCAGCGCTCAAGAGCAGGAACAGTCCCACTGCTGCGGCGTTGAGCATCCCCCCCCAGGCGCGCGCAGTGTTCCAGCCTGCAAGGTCCGCGGTCACGCGCAGAAGCAGGGAACCGTGCAGCAGCGCGAGATGGGCGTAGAACACCGGACGGTAGGGCAAGGCGATCCCGAGGACGGCAGGAAGGATGATGGGCGCGTGTCCGAAGACCATGGAGATGACGAAGCCGAGGAAAACAGCATGCAGGACGGCATCATATCCCGGACCGTAGCGCACCGGAGCCAGCACGGCGGTCAGCACCCCCCCGACCGCAAGCCAGACGTAGCCGGCCATCAGGCAGACCGCCACAAAGCGCGTCAGACCTTCCTGACGTACCGTGCGTCGGGCCACATCACAATGCAGGAGCCACAGCGCCATCCCCAGCAAGCCAGCTCCCACCAGTCGATGCCCCCAAG
>JAHFOU010000260.1 GCA_023261525.1 Planctomycetota bacterium
CTCGCTCTGGGTGGTCAGGGGTCGGGCCAGGAGGTCCTGGGCCAGCTCGGCCGAGAGCTCCCGGGAGGCCAGCAGGCGCCCCTGGGCATCCAGCACCCGGCCCAGGCTGGAGATCCGGCCGCCGCCCCGGGGCACCAGGTTGAACTCCGTGGAGTAGGCCAGGAGGTCGCTCTTGTCCACCGACTTCCAGAGCGAGACGTTGGGGTTGAACTTGTTGAGGTCGCTGTTGGGGTTGAAGTTCGCCTTGAGGAGGTCCCGCTTGGCCTGACGGAGGTTCGTGGTGCCCGTCAGCAGGGCGTCCGGGACGGCGTTGCAGAATTCGTTCCACTGGTCCCAGCTTCCCAGCTCCGACGTGCTCGTCAGGATGCGGTCGGCCACCTTCCGGCACTCGTCCGAGGCCAGGGACCAGTCCAACAGGATCTCGGCGGATTGCAGGGTCCCGATCCGGGAGGGGATGCTGCTGGCGGTCGTCTCGTCCAGGTAGAGGCCCTTGAGGCCGGCCGTCAGCGCGATCAGGGCGGGGCGGGAGGTCCGGGCCCAGGCGAGGTCGACGGGCGCCCTGGCCTCGAAGCCGGGGGCGCGGCGGCCGACGTCGGCTCCGGCGAGGGTCCGTCCCAGGGTGATGTCGGCC
Source organism: Planctomycetota bacterium (assembly GCA_023261525.1). Lineage (GTDB taxonomy): Bacteria > Planctomycetota > SBBH01 > JAHFOU01 > JAHFOU01 > JAHFOU01. The sequence continues at coordinate 632 of JAHFOU010000260.1, forward strand.
CAGGTCTGGTACTCGCCGCCGGCCATGGCGTCCAGGACGGCTCGCGGCGTCGGGGCGATCACCTTGCGGTCCACCCAGGCCTCCAGGACCAGGTAGGGCTTCAGGGCGTCCAGCCTGGCTTGGCTGCCGCCCAGTGCCGTGTCGCGGACCTGGGTCCAGGACTCCCATCCCCGGACGCTCCGGGGCCTCAGGTCGACCAGGTTGAGGCCATCCGCGGCGGAGACCGGGCCGTTCCCGGCGACGCCGTCCTCCCGGTCGAGGGCTTCGGCCAGGGTCCCCAGCATCCTTCTCAGCACGGCGTTGTAGGCCGAGGCCGGGGCGGCTTCGCAGTCCCCGCCGTTGAGGTGGAAGCCTCCCGCCGGGAGGACCTTCAGGGCATAGGTCTGGCTTCCCAGCCTTCCCGAAACGCCCCGCTCCCTGCCGTCGACGAGGATGCGGCGGGGGGCGGGCAGGCCGTCGGCGCCCAGGCTGGCCGGATCCGCGAGGAAGAAGCTGGGCCTCAGGGCGCCGGCGACGGGGCAGGTCCCGGTGTCCAGGGTCCCTGGACGGCAGGTCTCCGCCGCCGGCTCGAAGCCGTTGAGGGTGGCGGAGGCGTCCCAGTCCTCGCCGAGGTAGTGGCCAGGATCCTGTCCGGCCTCCAGCCGGGCCAGGACGTCCTCGAGGCCGGACCTGGCCAGGAGCAGGGCCCGGGTGGCGTGGAGGCGCTGTTGGGACGCCTTGCGCTCCAGCTGGGCCAGGGTTACGAAGGCGACGGCCAGCAATCCCAGGACGCCCAGCACGGCGACCACGATGAGCAGGGCAAGGCCGCGGCGTGCCACGTTCACGGCGTCCAGCTCAGGAGCCTGGGGCCGCCCGGGGGCGTGTAGAGGAAGGTCAGGTCGTCGAAGACGGGGGAATCCAGGATGGGCGTGTCGTCGTCCACGGTGGGGCTTCCCTCCACCCGGCGGAAGACCACATGGGCCCGGAAGGGGCCCTGGATCCTGCGGCTCAGCGTCCACTCCTGGCGGTCCTTGGTCCAGGCCGGGTCCTTCGTGGAGCGCGCCATGGGGTCCCCTCCGAGGTAGGCCGAGCCGTCCGGGGCGACCAGCTCGACCTCAATGTAGTCATCGGGGAGGGCCTGGGGGCGGAGCTGGGTCCAGGCGACGGTCTGGAGGGTGGCCCCGGCAGGGAGCGGGAGGGGGGCGGTGAAGAAGCCGGCGGCAAGGTCGGGCGGGGGGGCGTAGAGGTCACCCAGGTCCCGGTAGGCCGCCCCCTTGTAGTAGCGTCCGTCCCGGAAACGGCGGCTTGCCAGGGTGCTGGCGCTGCCCTTGTCCTGTCCGAAGTCGTAGATCGCGAACTCGTCGTAGGTGACTTGGGTGCCGTAGCCGTCCAGGTTGAGGCTCCCGTTCGCCCCGGACCACCCCAGCCCGGGCTTGCCGGCCTTGATCCCGCCCAGGGTGATGAAGTGGCGGCCCCGCAGGTCGTCCTCGGTGATGTCCGAGGCAAGGGTGCAGGAGTTCCAAGCATTGGGGTTATAGGCGACATCCGTCAAGGCGCTCTCTCCGGGCCCGGTCCCGCCGTTCAGGATCAGGGCTCCCGTGTCGTTCGCGGCGCCATCCCCGGTTTCCAGCGGGCCGGCGGCCTCGAAGTCGTAGTAGGCTGTCAGTAGCTGCCAGCACCCAGCGGCGTAGTTCGGCCCGGTCTCGAAGTGGTGCTCCTGCTTGATCCCTGCAGCGGGGTCTGCGTCCACAAGGGAGTGCCCGTCCTCGAAGGCGAGGTAGAACGACGCGGTTCTCGGGGCGCCGGGCGAGGGGTCCTCCGGGAATTGGGCGAGCCCGATCCAGAAGAACTGGTTGGAACAGCTCGGGGCCATGCTGTTGAAGGGCTCCAGCATGTTCGACCACTGCACATAGGAGGCGCAATAGTCGCTGAAGGTGTCGGAAGGCCTGCGGAAAGGCTGCTTGAACCAGAATGAGAGCAGGCCATGGCGGCCGTTGGCGCTCCCGCGGTCGTAGTATCCCGGCGCACGGCTGCGGTCCCCGAAGCAGCCGTCCGGGTACAGGTTGTTCAGCTTCGTGCCGGGGGGAGGGGCGGAGAGGCGAGGCCACCAGACGCTGGCGCCCAGCTCGGCGGTGGTGACTTGGGCGGCATCGGGGATGTTCCCCTTGTCCCCGCCGTCGGCCACGGCCAGGTCCAGGGAGTCCGTGTAGGGCGCCAGCATCTTGAGGTCGCGGGTGGCGGAGGCGACGGCGTACCAGTCGTCGTCCGCGGTCTCGATCGTGGCCAGCTGGAGGTTCCCGTCGTAATCCGCGGCATTCAGGGAAAGGGGCCCGGGCGGGATGCCCACCGTCACGCAGGGCTCGGGATAGGACTGGAGGCTGGCCCCCCGGCTGCGCCCGTCCATCCAGCTCCCCGGGTACTGTCCCGTCGCGAGCACGTCCAGGCGGTGCCCCCACGTGCTTCCGGTGCCCCGGCTCTGGGTGATGAACTCGCTGGCGCCGGGGCGGGTGAAGCCGGGCATGCGGAGGTCGCGCTCGTCCCCCGCGATGTCGGGGTTTCCCAGGTCCTCGCAGGCGAACTCCCGCTGGGTGGTGAGCCTCAGGACCTGGGGACGGGAGACGGTGGCCTCGACCGTCCGGGAGGCCAGGACTTTGCCCCGGGCGTCCAGGACCCGTCCCACGCACTGGATCTCCCGGTCGCAGAGGGGCTGGAAGCTGAACTCGAGGGAGCGGCCGGTGCTCAACCCGGGCGGCGTCAGGCTTGCGTTGTACAGCATGCTCTTGTCGAAGATCTTCCGTAGGGAGGGGTTGGGGTTGAACTTGTTGAGATCCGAGTTCGGATTGAAGTTGGCCTTGAGGATGTCCTTGGTGTACTGGTCCGGCCAGAACGCGGCGTTGTAGAGGCCCGTGAGGCCGTCGCAGAAGGCGTTCCACTGCTGCCAGGTCCGGATCTCGGAGGTGCTGGACAGGAGCTGGGCCCGGATGAGCGGCACATCGGAGCCGGCGTAGGGGACCCCGTCCAGCAGGGCGCTCAGGACGGGCCCATGATGCCGTGCCCAGCCCAGGTAGACAGGCGAGCGGCCCACGATTTTCCCGCCCGCCCGCTCGAAATCGAAGGCCCAAGGATTGACATAGGGCCTGTTCATCACCTTCTTGTCCCGCCAGCCGTGCAGGGTGAGGTAGGGCTTGAAGGCGTCCAGCTTGGCCTGGCTCCCGCCCAGGGCCAGGTCCCGGACCTGCTCCCAGCTTTCCCAGCCCTG
>JAHFOU010000261.1 GCA_023261525.1 Planctomycetota bacterium
GGACCCGGGCCGTGAACGAGGGCGAGGGCCGGGCCACGGGCGCCTCCCGGACGGCCGTCAGGACCTTGCGGAGAGCCTTCAGCTCCTGGGCGCAGGACGGGCAGGAGGCCACGTGCAGGGCGGCCTCCCCCGCGGCGGCGCCCCGCGCCAGGTCCACCAGGGACTCCCGGGGGAAGGCGCAGCTCATGAGGCCTCCGCCAGGCCCGCCAGGTCCCCCCGCAGCTGGAGGACGGCGGCGTGCATGCGGGACTTCACCGTGCCCACGGGGATCTCCAGGACCTCCGAGATCTCGGCGTGGGACAGCCCCTGGGATTCCCCCATCACGAAGACCAGGCGAAGCTTCTCGGGCAGGCCCGCCACCGCGGCGCGGACGGCGGCGGCGCGCTCCCGGTCCATCAGGGACTGGGAGGGATCAGGAACCGCGGCATCCGGCACGCGGGCGGAGAGGGGCTCGTCGGTCTCGGCGTCACGGACCTCCAGGGAGACCGTCCGGGGCGCCGCGGCCCGCCGGCGGACGTGGTCGATCCACAGGTTCTTCGCCACCCGGTACAGGTAGGTCGCGAAGGAGGCCTTGGCCTCGTACTCCTCCCGGTGCTGGTAGATCCTGCAGAACACTTCCTGCGCAAACTCCTCCGCCAGGGGCGGGTTGTCCAGGAGGCGGTCGAAGAAGGACGTCAGGGGGCGCTGGTAGGTGCGGACCAGGGCCTCGAACTGGACGAGGTCCCCGGCCTTGACCGCCATCATCCGCCCGACGTCATCCATCGGTACTCCCGGCCCTTCTGAACGTTCGAGGGTGTCCATGGTTCGCTCGGGCCGTCGATTATACCGGCTCTTGACCCCCTCGGGATGCGGAGGTACCGTGCGCCCTCCGTGCGCTTCCTGCTCCTGCACCGGATGATCCTGCGCGAACTCGTCCTGTCGTTTCTCCTTTCCTTGTTTGGGTTTACGTTGATCGCCATCCTGGCCGCCTCCTTCAAGATGATGCGGGAGGACCTGCCGGCCGAGTACCTCTGGGACTTCCTGCCCTGCCTGGTCCCCTCCCTCCTGGTCCACACCCTGCCCATGAGCTGCCTCTTCGCGACCACCCTGACCTACAGCCGCCTCTCCTCGGACCAGGAGATCCAGGCCGCCCAGTGGAGCGGGGTGCGCCTGGGCACCTGCGCGGCCCCGGCCCTCCTGATGGGCGCCGCCGCCAGCCTGGCCTGCGCGCTCCTGAACGACCAGGTCCTCCCCCGGGCCACCGCCCGCTTCCAACGCCTCCAGGAGGAGGCCGCCCGCCGCCTGCCCCTGATCCTGGCCGCCACCGCCGAGCCGGTTTTCGGCACGCCGACCCAGAAGATGTACATCAATGGCTTCCACGGCGACGTCTTCTCGGGCGTCACGGTCATGGAAACCAAGGGCCAGGTGACGGAACGCATCCTGAACGCGGCCGAGGCCGAGGTCCACTACGACCTGACCTCCAAGTCCATGACCTTCGACCTGCGGGGAGGAAGCCTGGAGATCTTCGATCCGGGCCCGCCGCCGCGGGTGACCCAGCAGGCCACCTTCGAACACTATCCCTTGAAGGTGGCCTTCGACCAGGAGATCGAGGTCTGGCGCGACTGGAAGGCCGCCACGCGCCGCGAGATCCGTGAGGCCCTGCGCCGTCGCCTCTCCGGCGCCGGGGTGGACACGGGGGACCCGACCTACACGATCGGCGACCGGAGGCTGTACCTGGGAAGCCTCCGGGAGGAGGCCGTCGAGGACGCCGTCCTCCTGGCCACTCTGGCGGACGGGACCCATCATGCCTACCGCTCCCGGACGGCCCGCCTGGCCATCCTGCCCGAGGAGGACCGCCTCCAGCTCGAGATGGGGCCGGGGACGGACCAGCGCCTGCTGGAGATGATCGCCCCCCGCAAGATCCTCTCCGAGACCCCCTATGACCGCCACGTCGAATCCTTCCCCCTCGAGACCGTCGCCCTGGGCCTTCCCGCGGGCGCCCATCCCACCACCGAGGGCGTGCGGGCGGTGCTCAAGGCCCGTGTCCTCGACGCCCAGCAGATCTGGTACCGCGCCAAGGTGGAGCTCCAGGAGCGCATGTCCAGCGCCCTGGCCGCCCTCTGCTTCGTGGCGGTGGGCGTGCCGCTCGGGGTGCGCCTGCGGCACGGCAACCGCCTGGTGAGCTTCGGCGTCAGCCTCCTGGTGGTCTTCTGCGTCTACTATCCGGCCATGGTGGCGGGCAAGGAGCTGAGCCTCTCGGGCCGACTGCCGGCCGGCGTGGGCCTCTGGATGCCCGACCTCCTGATGCTGGGGACCGGGGGCGTCCTGGTCCGGTTGCTGAGGGTCTGAATGCGGCGCCTGGACCGCCATCTCCTGTCCGGCTTCCTGGTGAGCGCCCTGGTCACGGGGGCGGCCCTGTTCTGCCTCTTCGTGCTGATCGACTGCTTCCAGCACTTCGACGCCTTCCTGAAGTCGTCCCGGGACCGGGGCGAGTCCATGGGCCGAGTCATCCTCGCGTTCTACCTCCACCAGCTTCCCCTGACGGCCAGCTTCCTGGCCCCCGTGGTGGCCTGCGCGGCGGCCGGGGCCGCGGCCACCCGCCTCCAGCGGGACCACGAGACCCTGGTCCTCACCTGCTCCGGGATCAGCCTCCAGCGGGCGGGCCTCCCCCTGCTGGCGGGGGCGGCCCTCTTCGGCACCCTCATGGCGGCCGACCAGGAGCTGGTCATCCCGCGGGTGTCCCGGAGCGTGGCGGCCAACGAGAACGCCGCCCTGGGCCACGACACCCAACAGAAGGTCTGGGACATCTTCCGGGTGGATCTCGACCGCCGGGCCGTTCAGATCCAGGTCTACAACCGTGCGGAGCACCGCCTGGAGAACGTGACCATCACCCAGGTGGACGAGCGGGGGCTCAAGCGCCGGGTCATCTACGCGGAGCGGGCCACCTGGGGCGTGGACGACGCCGGGGAGCCCACCCTGGAGCTTTCCCGCGGGATCGAATACGCCTATCCCGAGGGCGACACCCTGGGCGCGGTGCCCCGGGAGTTCGGCGAGCGCGGTCTGAGGATGAGGACCCGCCTGACCGAGACCTCCCTGCTGGAACGGGGACTGAACCCCCTGCTGATGGACACCCGGGAACTGGAGGCCCACCTCAGGGCCCTTCCCCAGGAGCGCCGGGCCAGCTCGGTGCGGCGCCTGGAGACCGCGCTCTGGGCCCGCCTCCCCGACTGCCTGGCTCCCCTGGTGCTCGCCGTCCTGGGCGTGGCCCTGGTCTTCCGCCAGGAGACGGTGAACTACGCCTGGGGCCTGGGGCTGGGCCTGTCCGGATGGATCGCCTATTGGGCGCTCTCCGAGGTGGCCAGGGTGCTCTCCGCCCAGGTCCTCCCCCCCCCGCTCGCCGCCTGGGCCCCCCTGGCCTGCCTGGGCACCGCGGGGACCTGGCTCTACCTCACGATGCGGAGCTGAGGACGGCCTAGTCCCAGGACAGGACCCGGGGGCCCTGGGAGCGCTGCCAGGCGAAGGTGATGTCGTCGAAGAAGGGCGTCTCCAGGACGGGCTGGTTGACGCGGTCCGAGGCCCCGGAGAGCGGATCCACGGGATTGGCGTCGATCCGGACCCGGTAGCGCCAGCGCTTCAGGGAACGGCTCCATCCGGAACCCTGGGCTAGGCCTCCGGTGAGGAGCCCGCCGGCCTCGTCCAGGAGGTCCAGGTCCACATGGGCGCGGCCCAGGACGGCGTCGAGCACCCGGGGGACCCCGGCGACCCCCGACAGGGGCACCATCTCCTGGCGGTTCTCCTTGGGGAGGTACTCGGTCCAACGGACTTGCAGCAGGCGGCCCGGCTCCGCGGGATCCGCCTGCATCACCGTCGAGAGGAAGCTCCCGTCAC
>JAHFOU010000262.1 GCA_023261525.1 Planctomycetota bacterium
CCGAGAATGGCCCAAGTGCTCGACGGTGTCCTGGACCGCGAGTTGGCGGGCCTTCTTTGTCGTCTTCCCGTCCTTCAAGTGGTCGTTGTACCTCGAGTTCTTCTCTTCGACCGCCGACGTCCGACGGTGGGCGTGGCTCCCGGTCGCCTGTCCACCCACCGCCAGGGTTGCCCTACGCAGGGCGACCTGGTAGGCACGGCGGGGCGCCAGGGCCTCCACATTGGATCGGCTGAAGTGCGTCTCCAGGCGGCGGTAGAGGTCCGCGGATAGGAAGGCGGTCCGGACCCGGCCGCCTTTGCCCAGGATCGAGATCTTTCCCCGGTCGTCTTCGAGGCCGAGGAGCGACCGGCGGCTGAAGCGGTCCGTGGCTTCGATCGAGCGCAGGGAGGCCTCCTTCTGAAGCTCCAGCACCAGCGCGTAGGCTCGAGGTCCGGTTCGTGCTTCTGCCAGCTTATCCAGGTGGGTTAGACGCTCCAGGACGGCCTGGCGCACTTCCGGGGTGACGTGCGGCCGGGCGGGGCCCCGGAGCAGGCCGGAGCGGGACAGTTCCCGGATCGTCGCCCCGAGCTTCCTGGATAGCGCATGGAAGCTCTCCCATTTTCCGTAGAACGCTCCGAACTTCACGATGGCCGCCCGGATCTTGTTCATCTCGGTCTTGGCCCCACCTTGGGCCAGGCGGACGTCCATGTAGGCCCGGAAGTCCTTCTTGTCGATCTGGGCGTTCTCCGACTTCCCCCGGACCGTGTGGGCGTAGTCCAGAAACCGCTTGAGCTCCTGTTCATAGGCCAGGCGGGTGGACCCCATGAAGATGAGCCCCCGGGTGGCGTAGAACATGTCCCCCCGCTCCCGGATGCCCTGCATCTTCAGGTCGTGCTTGGTCAGCCCCCGGTCCTTGAGGGCGAACCAGCGCTGCTGGGCCCCCCAAAGCCGGGCGTGAAGCTCGTTTTTCATCTTCGAGATCCCGATGTTCCACCTCCTTCAGGTTTTCGACGCGCCACCCCAAGGACAGACCATCCCTGGTCTGCCCTTGGGGTGGCTCCTTCACAATCGCGCGAATTTTCGGGTTGTTCAGAGCTGGATTCCGCGCCGAAGCAGCGAAACCCGTGGAAAGACGGTGCTATGTGAGGAAGCACCGCGTAACCCCGTGCAGGAAACAGCGCTCGGCGCCGTTTCCTGCACGCATCGGAACCCCGCAGAGCCACGCGCGGCCCCGCCTTGTTGACCGAGCCCGGAGTTGCCATGGGACTCGGAGCAGGAGCCGGAAGCGACCGAAGGCCGCCGTCGGACCACCAGATCTCCTGCTTTGCGCCCGGACGGGTCTATGTCGTTCGACACCCATGCGCCGGAGAGGGCCCCTTCGCAGCGACCGCTGCGGGGGCCCCGACCGACGCAGGCTGATGGACCGGGCAGGTCCATCAGCCCCAAGACGGGTGACTACGTTATTCGGGATGCCTGGCTTCTCTACGGTTCCCGACCCCACCCCCGGTCGACCCGTACCGACTCCGGACCTTGCGGTCACGTTCGGTGCGAATCCCGAGTAAGGGTGGGGCGGCGCCGGCGGCGGACGGGCAGCATCCCTGGGGCCGTCCGCTGGTGCCTGCGCGCTTTCGGAACCGGTTCGTTCACGGGCGACGGCGCGAGTTCTCCTCTCCCGCATCGCATCGCCGGGCTTCAATGGCTCCCATCCCTCGGGAGCCACGTACAGAAGGGATGCTAAATATTTCTGCCTGCCCGAAGGCAGGGGGACGGGACGACGGAAGGGCCCCTCGTCGATGCCCCCGAAGGGGCACCGTGGAGAATGGACGAGGGGCCGCTTCCGACTCCCTCGCGCACAAGGCGCGATCGGCTTCTTCGCTTGGTACTTCGGGCTTCATCTGTTGACATCGTGGGCAGACCCTGACATCAGGTCCTGTTCATAGAACCGTCCGAGCTCCCGCTTTTCAAAGAACGACCGCCCCTTCAGAGGCGGCACAAATGGATTGCTGGTTAGTTCTCCTGCACTTCCTCGGAGATTTCCTTCAGCATGGATCGGAACTGGTTCCAAATCTTGCTCGGATTCCCAAGAGCCAGCAGTTCCCGGAGCCGTCTTTCGGTGAAGGTTCCTGAGATCTCGATGGAGTCGTGCGTCCGCAGGAAGTCGAGGACGGGCGCTGGTAGCTCCAGAATCTTGAGCACCTTGGCAACCCGGGACCAGTCCTCCCCCGTGACTCGGGCAATCGCTCGGACGGTTTTCAGATTCTGCCGCTCCATGAGGCGCTTGTAGAAGTCCGCCCGGGCAACCGGGCGGATCCGGCCCAGGTAGGCCTGGTACTGCCGCCAGGACCGCTGGTCGACTGGCCCGTCCGGGAGATCCTGGGGCTTGGGGGAAAGCTCTAGAACACGATGGCGCTGTTCATGTCGAGAGTAGCAGCCGGTTTTGGCCGGCAGGGTGCGGCAACCGAGATTCTTGAGCTTGCCGGGGTGGTCTGCGTGCTGGATGGCCTCGAGGGCCGCCCGGCGCGTTTCACGGCGTGTTACAGAAGGGACCCCAAACCATGCCGTATGGGTCCCCCCGGCCAGGGGCCTACTTTTTCGCCCTCTGCGCAAGCCACTGCAGAGCATATTCGTGGAACGATTTTCCTTCGATACTGATGCTGGAGACTGAGTTCCTTCTTCCGGTGGCATAGTCCCCTGCCACCGTCCTGGCCCGATCGAGATCTCCGTCAAGGATCAGGCTCGCTACGAGCGTGATGGCGTAGGCCCCCCGCTCGACTTGGTTAGGGTGCCTTTCCACATACTGTGTGAACGGCATCCGTTTTGTTTCTTTCATGAAGAGTCCGGCTTGAGTGTCGCAGAAGCGAAGGAAGCGCTCGGCGACTTGTTCGGGCGCATCCCCCTTCTTCTCGAGGGTGCCCTCACAAATGGGCAGGGCCGTGCAGGTGAATGCGCCGTTGGCTCTGAGGGACAGCGGTTGCCTGTTGTTGCCCGTCATCTCCAGGATGTCCCAGAGGATTGGGTCGATTCCCATCGGCTTGGCCTTCAGGAGGCCGCGGCTCACGTGGTCGTTGACGTGTACGCTGAGGGTGGAGCAGACGAAGTACTCATCGCGAACGCGGAATAGATACGGTCCCGACTTTTTCCAGCCGGAATCCTTCGCCGCCGCGGCCAAGGCCTTCAGACACTCCTTCTCGAATGCCCTTCGCTCCCTGCCCAGGCTGCTCATGCACCACGTCTCCTGGAATGTTGAACAGTATCACCTTGACTCCATTCCTACCCCAAGATGATCCACAATCCGTATCGGGGATCCGCCTCGCCTCGATCCACCCGCCCGGCCACGTCCTCGATCGCCGCCGCAAGCCGGGAGATCTCGCTCGCTCGGATCTTCTTGCCGGGAATGAAGATCACTCCGGGAGCCTGCTGGTTGGGATGCGCGGCGGCGAAGTTGCCGATCTCAGCCACGAAATCAGGGTTGTTGAAGGTGACGATGACCCGGTCGAGCTCGGCCGCCCTCGCGAAGAGCTGTTCGTCCGGGAGCCCGGCCAGGCCCGATTCGGTGACGGCGATGGCATCCAGGCTGCGCTTGCGTAACGCTTCGGCAAGGGCCGGGGGCAGGTGCTCGTCCAAAAGAAGCTTCGGCACGCGTCAAACCTTCACCCGGACGACCTTGGCTAGCGGTGGGGGTTCGCTCGACCAGAATCCGGGCGGTTCTTCGCGGCGGAACTTCTTCCAGTAGGCGATCCCCGCATGGACGAGCTCGGCGCGGAGGTGGGGGTACTTCTTGAGAAGCTTGTCCACGTCCTGGTCGTGGTCCCCCCACACATGAGCCAGCTCCCAGACGCTGAGGCCCGTTCCGATGATGAATGGCTGCCGTTCGCCGCTGGGGGCC
>JAHFOU010000263.1:0-437 GCA_023261525.1 Planctomycetota bacterium
AAGTCCTCGATCGATCCGACGAGGGGGCGCTCCGCCAGGATCTTCCCGTCGGCCCCCGTGACCCTTCCCAGGCAGGAGATCCGGAAGGTCCCCGTGGGGACCAGGCTACCCTCCGTGGACCAGACGGTCAGGTCCGACTTGTCCACCCAGTAGTGCATCACCTCGTCGGGGAGCTGCTTGTTGAGGTGGGTGTTGGGGTCGAAGGCCGCCTTGAGCAGGGAGGCCGCCCCGAGGTCCCCTCCGGAGGGGGTCGCGCCGATGCCGCTGACCAGGGTCGGCACCAGGCTGTCGCAGAAGCCGGAGAAGACCTCCCAGGAGGCGAACGGTCCCGGGGTCGGGCCGTCCCAGCCCGGGAAGGGCTCCCGGCCCGTGCGGAACTCCCGGATCGCATCGGCGAGGGAGGGTGCCAGGGCCGCGGGGATGGCGATCAGGCTGGG
>JAHFOU010000263.1:447-3858 GCA_023261525.1 Planctomycetota bacterium
AGGTCCTGCAGGAGGGCGATCAGCACGGGCCGGGAGGCCGCGTTCAGGTTCACGGGGGGCCTTCCCCCCTCCTCCAGGCGGAGCGGAGGGCGCAGGGTCTTGAGGAGGCTGAAGCTGCCCTCGGAGCCGACGTCCTCCCCCGGGAAGGCGTTGGGCCGGACCACCCTGGCGTCCGACCAGCTGAGGACCGTGAGCCAGGGGGAGAGGTCCCGGGTCGTTCCGAGGGCGGTCTCGAGCTCCCGGACGGACCGGTACCCCCCCACCGGCCTGAGCTGGAGGGCCAGGGTCCCCAGCTTCACCACCCCCACTTCCGGCTGGGCGCCCAGGATGTCGAGGATGCGCAGGAGCTGGCCGTTCCAGCCGCGTGCCGGGTTTGCGGGATCCTCCAGGACCCCCCCGTTGACGTTGATCTTGCCGGACTCGTCCTCGACCCTCAGGACATAGGTGCTCCCCTCCCCGGCCAGCCTTCCCGTCACCCCGCGCTGGCGTCCGTCCACGTTGGCCAAGAGAGGTTTCCCGAGGCTGTCCGTGGCGAAGAAGGAGGGACGCAGGGCATGGCGCAGCGGGCAGGTCTCCTCGTCCGCCGGTGTGCCGGCTCCCGTCGGGTGATAGGCCTCCTGCCCGCTCTCGAAGGCGGACAGCAGGCCGTCCGCCGAGCCGTCCCAGTTCTCGCCGCCGTAGCGGCTGGAATCCAGCGAGGGGTCCTGGCCGGCGTGGAGCCGGGCCACGGCGTCCTCGATTCCGCTTCGGGCCAGGAGCAAGGCCCGGGTGGCATGCAGGCGCTGGCTGGAAGCCTTGCGCTCCAGCTGGGCCAGGGTCACGAAGGCCACCGCCAGGATGGCCAGCACCCCCAGGATGCCGATCACCACGAGGAGGGCCAGGCCGTTGCGCCTCACCGGAGCGGCACCAGGCTGAACTCGGAGACCTCCACCCGCCCTCCCCAGACGGCCGGTCCCACCCCGGAGATTCCCAGGGCGGGGTTGATCTTGAAGCCGGCCTCCGGGGCCCGGTGGCGGACCCCGCCGTCCAGGGTCATGGTCACCCAGGTCCCGGAGACCGTCACCTGCAGGGTATGCCAGTTCCCGTCGGAAAGACCGGGCTCGTCCGGGATCCAGAGGCTGGTCCTTCCGCCGACCCTGAATCCCATGCCGAGGGTCGCCGATCGCTCGGGCAGGCGGACACGGAGCGTCGCCTGATAGGGTTCCGCCGTCCCCGGGATCAGCCAGGAGGCCTGTCCGCCTCCCCCGTCCAGGGTCAGGGAGGAGGCGTCCCTGCGGACCTTGCCGGTACCCCGGGCGTCCACGATCCCGGAGGCTCCGGAGGAGGAGACGGACGCCCTCCGCAGGGCCCGCTGGGCGGGCGGGAGGATCTCCCGTGCCATGGCGCCTCCCTTGTCGATTGACAGGCTCTCCCCTTCGGCAAGGGGAATGCGCCGGTTGCCGAGGGATGCCTCTGCCCGCCCGGCCAGCACCAGGGCCTCGCAGGGGGCGGACATCCCGGCCCGGGCCTCCTGGAGCAGCCACCCGGCCACGGGGGCCGGCGCGGCCCTCCTCATCAGGACCTCCCCCTCCAACACCGCCACGTCCAGGTCGTCCGCGGCAAGATGGAGGACGGCACCCTCCGCATAGGCCAGGCAGGATCCCCGTGCCAATTCCCAGGGACCGTCGGCCCCGCGCCGGGAGAGCAGGGAATGCGCGCCCAGCAGGATCTCCGTCCCCGGCACCGGGGAGAAGAGCCTGGGTTGGGTTCCCGTTTCCATGGTTCCGGAGGACCGGGGCAGGGAGGTCTCCGGGGAAAGGGCTTCCGGAGCCGGGATCCGTTCCTGCCGGCCGCGCAGGAAGAGGCCGGCCGCCAGCAACAGGCCGGCCGCCGCGGCTCGGGAGGCCCAGCTCCAGCGCCGGACGGAGACGGGGATCCCCGCCGCCGCGCGCATGGCGCGGGCGGAAGCGGGCGACGCCGGCACCTCATGCCCCGCGGGATCCAGGCATGCCTGGAAGAGCAGGGCCTCCCCCGCGCGACCGGCGCAGTCCGGGCAGGCGCCGAGATGCTCCTCCACGCCCGCGCGGTCCGCCTCGGGCAGGCGTCCGGCCAGGAAGTCCGCCAGGGTCTCCTCGGAAACGGGATGGTGGGTCTGCATGGCCTGTCTACAGGCCATCCCCCCCGGTTGTGACAGGAAATCCGGAACTATTTCGGGACAGGGCTGGCGGCGGGGATCGGGACGAGCGCGGGATCCCCGATGAAGACGTACAGGAGGACGTCCATGGGGTTCTCCATGTCCTTCTGCTCCCCCGTGTAGTAGGTGGGGACGAGCGTCTTCTCCTGGCTCGCGTTCGCGAGCAGGGCGTTCAGGAGGCGCTGGTAGGACTCCCCCAGGGACAGGCCCTGAAGCTGTCCCTCCAGCACCGGGTATAGATGAGGGAACCCCGTGTTCAGGCGCATGTGGCCGAAGACCGCGACCGCGCCCTGATCCACCATCCTCAGGGCAAAACGGTCCGCCCTCGCCGGGCCCTGGGGGGCTCCCGGAAGCTGGGAGGGCATGAACCCCTCGCCGTGCTCCCCCGCGCAGGAGAAGCAGCAGCCGCTCAGGAGGATCTTCCCCGAGAAATCGAGGTTCGCGAAGGCCGTGGTCTCCAGGCCGCAGAGCATGCCGGGCACCCCGTGGCCGAACAGGAAGATCAGGGAGCTCCGCTGGATCGCCGCCTTCGCCTCGTCGGGAAGGGTGTCGAGGGGCTGTCCCCGGCCCGGACCGTCGAGCAGGAGGTTGCCCTGGGCCGCGGCATCGGGGAAGGTCCCCTGCTGGTGCAGGCGCGGGGCGGAGCAGATGGCCAGCCCCTCCGCCTTGCATCCCCGCTCGGTGAAGAGGCGCTTGAGGATCTCGCCCTTCTGGTAGGACTTGTAGTCGGGATCGAAGATGTGGGTGATGCCGAGCACATGGGCCGGGGCGGAGGCGGCTTTGGCGAAGGCGATGTCCTGGTCGACCAGTTTGGCCAGCCCGGCGGCATCCTTGGCCACCAGGAACCCCGGGAAGGTGTCGAACTGGGGATCCTCGTCCAGGGAGGTCAGGACCTTCCAGAGCGCCAGGATCGTGTTCTCGCGGTAGCTCTCCGGGCGCGGGGCAATGGCCACGTAGCGGGGCTTCAGGGCGGCGAGCTTCGCGCGCAGGGCCTCCAGGTCCTCCGGATGGTTCCAGAGGGCGCCGAGATCCGGGACCGTCACGACGGTCCCCTTGCGGTACTCGGCCAGCGTGGACAGGGGTGCCAGCCACTCCGCCTGGGTGTGGTCGGTCAGGACGACGTAGCCCTCGGCCGCGACGGGATGCGGCGCCGTCTCCAGGATCCAGAGGCTCATCTTCTGGCGCTCGGTGGAGACGTCCTTCCCCTCCTTGACCCTGGGGATGGAGGCGAGCGGGGG
>JAHFOU010000019.1:0-3993 GCA_023261525.1 Planctomycetota bacterium
GATTCATCCCCTCCGGGAGCGTTTGTCTTCCTCGATGGGAAGCAGGTGGGAGTCACGCCGCTGACGTTGAAAATAGCCACCAATGACGACCCACACACGCATCATGTTCTATGTGAGCTGGAAGGTTATATTTCGGATTCGCAAGATCTGAAGCCCTGCTGGCCTGAATGGTGGGAAAGTATCAGCCCCAGGGGAGATACCTTTAACTGTTACGCCTGTTGTTGCCTGTTTTCTCCACTGTGGCCCATCGCGGAACATACCGTGCACTGGGAACCATCTGCCCTCCATTTTCATCTGTCTCCCCAGAAGAAGATGCCCCCATGACCCACCCCATCCGCCTCCGGCCCCTGGCCCTCCTGCTCCTGGCCGGCACCGGCCTCCTCCTCGCCTCCCCCGCCTGCGCCCCCCGCGCCGCCGTCCCGCCCCCCTCGCTCGCTGCGGCGCCTGTCCAGGCCTCCGCTCCTGCCCCTGTCACCCCCGCTCATCCCCCCGCCGAACGCCTGCGCCTGCCCGGCGTGGAGAACGCCGCCCGCATCGCCCCCGGCCTCTACCGCGGCGCCCAGCCCACCGCGGAAGGGCTCAAGACCCTCCAGGCCCTTGGGGTCCGCACCATCGTCAACCTCCGCCATGCCCACTCCGAGGACGAGGAGAAGACCTGCCGCAAGCTCGGCCTGGACTACATCCGCTTCCCGATGGCGGCCTCGAAAACCCCGACCGACGAGGAAGTCCGGGCCTTCCTCCAGACCGTCCGCGATCCCGCCCGCCGCCCCCTCTTCTTCCACTGCGCCCACGGCAAGGACCGCACCGGCACCCTGGCCGCCTGCTACCGCATGGCCGTGGACGGCTGGAGCCTGGACGAGGCCACGGCCGAGATGGACGCCTTCGGCTTCTGGCCCCACTGGAAGGACCTCAGGGCCTACGTGGCCGGCTTCGCCCCGCGCGCGGCGGACTTCCGACCCCGATGACGCCGCGGCGCATCCTCCTGCTGTCCGCCTCGGCCGGGGCCGGCCACCTGAAGGCCGCCGAGGCCCTGGAGAAGGCCTGCCGGATCCGCTTCCCCAAGGCCGAGGTCCGCAATGTCGACGTCCTCACCCTGACCCCCGCCCCCTTCCGCAAGGCCTACTCCGAGGGCTACCTGGAGCTGGTCAACCGGACCCCCGCCCTCCTGGGCCTGGCCTATGACCGCAGCAACCGCGGCCCCGCCCCCATGATGGACCGCCTGCGCCTGGCCCTGGACCGCCTGAACACCCGGGAGTTCGTGGACTACGTGGAAGGTTTCTCTCCCGACCTGCTCTGCCACACCCATTTCCTGCCGGCCGGCATCGTCGGGTACCGCAAGGCCAAGGGAAAGAAGGGCTGGGACCTCCCCCAGGCCGTGGTCGTGACCGACTTCGAGGTCCACCGCTTCTGGGTCTGCCCCGAGGTGGATCTCTACCTGGTCGCCCGGGAGGAGAACCGCATCCACCTGGAGGCCCTGGGCGTTCCCCCTTCCCGGGTCCAGGCCACCGGCATCCCCATCGACCCGGCTTTCGCCACCCGTCCCGAGGCGGCGGGGCTGAGAAGGCAGCTCGGCGTGGACGGAAAGCTTCCCCTCCTCCTGGTCCTGGGCGGAGGCTTCGGAGTGGGCCCGGTCGAGGCCCTGGTCCAAGACCTCTGGAAGCATCTCGGCAAGAACAGAGCCCAGCTGGTCGTGGTCTGCGGCCGCAACGAGGCCCTGAGGGAGCGTCTGGCCGCCGCGGCCCGCAAGGCCCCGGTCCCCACCAAGGTCCTCGGCTTCACGACCGAGATGCCGGACTGGATGGCGGCCGCCGACCTGGCCGTCACCAAGCCCGGGGGCCTGACCACCTCCGAGGCCCTGGCGCGGGGCCTTCCCCTGGCCGTGGCCAATCCCATCCCCGGCCAGGAGACGAGGAACGCCGCCATGCTCTACGAGGAGGGCGCGGCGATCAGCGCCGAGAACCCCTGCACGGCGGGCTGGCGAGTGGCGGCCCTGCTGGGCGATTCGGCCCGCCTGGAGCGCATGCGCCGGGCGGCGAAGGCGATCGGCAGGCCGCGGGCGGCCCTGGATGCGGCCGAGGCGCTGGCCCGACTTTACCGAGGCACGGACCGGCTCAGCGCCCCCAAATAGACAGCCACCAGGGTGAGCGCGGCCCCCACCGTCTGAAGGCCGGAGAGCGTCTCGCCGAACCACAGGCGGCCCAGCACCGTGGCCAGGACGATCTGGAGGAGCAGGAGCAGCCCCGCCCGCGAGGCCGGGACCTTGGGCAGGCTCTCCGAGATCAGGAGCCAGGCAAGGACCTGGGCGATGAGGGCCAGGGCCCCCAATTTCAGGAAGGCCGCGAAGGAGGGCAGGGCCAGGTCACCTTCATGGGCAGCCACCAGCCCCAGGGCCAGGGCCCCGGACAGGCTGGAGAGGGCCATGCCCGCCGGGCCTCCGCCCGCCCGGCGCAGGGCCAGGAGGTACGCCGAGTAGAAGGCCCCCGTGATCAGGCCATAGCCCAGGCCCAGGCGATCCATGGCGGGATCCAGCCCCCCGGAGAGGCACCAGATCCCGACGCCGCCGACCCCGAGGGAGGTCCAGAACCGCTTCCCGCCCGGCTCCCCCATGCCCAGGATGCCGATGAGGCCCAGCCAGAAGACCTGGGTGTTGGCCAACAGGGTGGCCGGCCCCGCGCCGATGCGGAGCACGGAGCGGTGCCAGCAGAAGAGGTCCGCGGCGAAGAAGAGTCCGGCCAGGAGATGAAGCGGGTGGGCTCGGAGGCTTTTCCTCCAGGCCACCAGCATCAGCCCGCCGAGGAGGAGGCGCCAGAACCCGATGCCGGTGGGGCCCAGGCCGTCCTGGGAGATCCAGCGCACGAAGATCGGCGCCAGGCCGATCAGGGAGGCGCCGAGGGCGACCCGGGCGGAGGGCTTCAGAGGAAGAGGACCTCCACCCGCTGTCCCTTCTTCAGGGCGGGGCCCACCGGCATCTCCAGGATCCCGTCCGCCTCGGAGACCGAGGTCACGGTGCTGGACTTCCGGAAGGCCTGGGTCACCCCGTCCGGGCCGACCTTCACGGTCAGGAAGGTGTGCATCCTCTCCACCGCCGGCAGGGGCTCGGCCAGAGGCAGGGTCTCGCGCCGCCCCCAGCGCTCCTCGAGCCCTCCCATCCGTCTCAGCATGGGGACCAGGAAGGCGTAACCCATCACCAGACAGGAGACCGGATAGCCCGGCAGGCCCAGGAAGAGCTGGCCGGAGGCGAGCCGCCCGAGCAGGGTCGGCCTCCCCGGCCTCACCGCCACCCCGCGGAAGATCAGCTCGCCGCCCCCGTCCAGGAGGACGTCCAGGGTGAAGTCCTTGGGCCCCACCGAGGTCCCCCCCGAGAACACGATGAGGTCCGCGTCCCCGGCCTTGGCCACCGCGCCCCGGAGGTCCTTGAGGGTATCGTGAACGATGCCCAGGGGCCGGGCGTGGCCGCCATGAGCCAACACCAGGGCCGAGAGGGTGGCCGTGTTGGCGTTCCAGACCCCGTCGGGGCCCTTGAGGAGCTTGCCCGGCTCCACCACCTCGTTGCCCCCGGTCGCCAGGGCCACCACGGGGCGGCGCAGGACCGAGACCTCGGCCCGCCCGGTGGCGGCCAGGGAGGCCAGGACGCCCGGATGCAGGACCTGGCCGGCGCGGACCACGGCCTCGCCCGCCTTCAGATCCTCCCCGATGGGGGAGACATTCTGGCCGGGCTTGGCGGCGGCCTGGAACACGACGCGCTCCCCTTCCCGGCGGGTCTCCTCCACCATGACCACGGCATCGGCCCCTTCCGGAAGGAGGGCGCCGGTCGCGATCTCCACGCAGGCCCCGGGAGGCAGGGCCCCGGCAAAGGGCTCCCCCAGGTGGGAATGCCCGGCCAGGGGCAGGCTTCCCGGAACCCCTTCCGCCCGCACCGCATAGCCGTCCATGGCGGCCCGCGCACGATCCGGGAAGTCCCGGGGGGCCGGGACGTCGAAGGCGGCCACCCGC
>JAHFOU010000019.1:4047-14791 GCA_023261525.1 Planctomycetota bacterium
AGGGCCTCGGGATAGGGCATCAGGGATTCGAAGGGGCGCATCTCAGATCCGCGGCAGGGTGATGCGCCGCTGGGCCTGGTACTTGCCCTTGCGGTCGGCGTAGGAGGTCCGGCATTCCTCATCGGCGCGGAAGAAGATCACCTGGGCGATGCCCTCCCCCGCGTAGATCCTCGCCGGCAGGGGCGTGGTGTTCGAGATCTCCAGGGTGGCGTGCCCCTCCCAGCCGGGCTCGAAGGGCGTCACGTTCACGATGATCCCGCAGCGGGCGTAGGTGGACTTGCCGACGCAGAGGGTCAGGATGTCCCGGGGGATCCTCAGGTACTCCACCGTGTGCCCCAGGGCGAAGGAGTTGGGCGGGACCACGCAGACCTTCCCCTTCACGTCCACCAGGGAGCGGCGGTCGAAGGCCTTGGGATCGACCACGGACGCGTGGACGTTGCTGAAGACCTTGAAGGCGCCCGCGATCCTCAGGTCGTAGCCGTAGGAGGAGAGCCCGTAGGAGATCACGCCCTTGCGGACCTGGCGGGACGTGAAGGGCCGGATCATGCCCCAGCGGGCACGGCGCGCGATCTCGCGGTCGGAGAGGATGGACACGGCGGCATGATACCTGTTCAATAGCCCCGTGCTCCCCTGGCTCTTTTCCAGCACCGGACGACCGTGGAAGATCCTCGGGGCCCTGCTCCTCCTCTACGCCGGATGCCGCTGGAGCCTGCACGGGCGCCACGAGCCCGAGCCCTGGGCCTGCGAGGGGCATCCGGAGCGGTGGGACGGCCGGGAGTTCTGGATCTTCGCCGAACGCATCACCGCGGCGGACCCCGAGACCGGGACCCTGGAGGTGGAGCCCCACCAGTACCGCCTCCGCATCCAGGTGCCCGAGGGGACCTGGCCCGCCGGCGCGGCCGTGGACCGGCGGCTGTACGCCAGGCTGAGCTTCCGGAAGGACCAGGGCTTCCTCCTGGCGCCTGGGGCCCGCACCACGCCCCCCCAGCCGTGGACCCACTACCACCTCTACCTGGTCTCCCTCCCCGCCCTGGCCGTCGCGACGGCCCTGTTCCTGAAGCGGTTCCGCCCCGGCCCCGGGGGTTTCCGCCCGAGGGAGGACGCGGATGCCTGACCTGGCCGTCCACGTCTGCGCGGGCCTCCTGGGCTCCAAGTTCCTCCGCGACCCGGCGGGACGGGCGCTCTTCGTGGCCGGGAACTGCCTGCCCGACCTCGCCTCCAAGACCATGGACCTGGGGTTCGTCTCCCCCCCGGCCTTCTCGGAGGCGACCCACACCCCCTTCGGCATCCTCTGCCTGGCCTATGCGGCCGCCATGCTCTTCGAGGAAGGCTGGCGCCAGCGGGCCTTCCTCCTGCTGGCCGCGGGCTCCCTCCTCCACCTGCTCATGGATGCGGCGAAGGACTGCCTGGGCTGCGGGGTGATCTCCTGGGGCTTCCCCCTGAGCCTCCACCGCTGGGAGTTCGGGCTCTACCCCGTCGAGGGGAGCCCCTGGATCCTCCTGCCCGGGGCCCTGGCCGCGGTCCTCCTGGTCGAAGGCCTCGGCGCCCTGCGGCGCCGCGGCTCGGGTTGACGCCTCCCGGGGTCCCCCGTATGCTAGGGGGCCTCCGGAAAGGCCACTCAGCGTGTCGTCAGCAGATCCCAACGACTATGTCCTCGGCACCCCCCTCAACGAGGGGGCCATGGGCGTCCTGTACCGGGGCAAGCACAAGCCCACGGGCAAGGACGTGGTCATCAAGACGCTCACGGACGAGCAGATGGCCGTGCCCCGGAACATCGAGTGCCTGCGCACCGAGTACGCGCTGGGCCACGGGATCCGCCACCCCAACGTGGTGCATTTCCTGGATTTCTGGGAGCGCAACGGCAAACCCTTCCTGGCCATGGAGCTGATCGACGGGGTCGACCTGAGGGTGAGGCTCTCTCTGGGCAGGCTCCCCATGGACGAGAGCCTCGAGGTGGCCAAGGGCGCCGCCATGGCCCTGCAGGCGGTGCACGAGAGCAACCCCAAGCACCCCATCGTCCACGCCGACGTGAAGCCCGAAAACCTCATGCTGAGGGCCGGGCAGGGCCCCCTGAAGAAGGACCGGGTGGTCCTCGTGGATTTCGGGACCGCCATGCCGGCCCACGCCCCGCGCGCCCCCGTCGGGCGGGCCCTGGCCCGGGTCCGCGAGATGTTCAAGGGCCCCCGGGTGGTCGGGGGCTCCAGCCTCTACATGTCCCCGGAGCAGGCCTCCACCCAGAACGAGGAGATCGACGCCCGCTCGGACATCTACTCCCTGGGCGCCGTCCTGTTCGAGATCTTCACCGGCCGCCCCCCCTTCCTGAACCTGGAGGACGAGAAGAGCTTCGCCCGCAACGGGCGCCTGCCGGTGACCACGACGGGGCGGGAGTTCCGGGAGCATTTCAACGAGGAGCTCCGGATCAAGCACATCTCCCAGGCGGCCCCGTCCCCGCGCCGCTTCAATCCCCGCCTGTCCGAACCGGTGGAGACCATCGTGATGCGCTGCCTCGAGAAGAAGCCCCACCGCCGCTTCCACAACGCCCTGGAACTCCTGACCGCCCTGGCCAGCCTCAAGGTCCACCCGGACGGGACCGTGACGGCCTCCCGCCGCCTGGACAGGCCGGTCACGGTGATCGGCCGCGTCGTCAAATAGCCAGCATCGCGTCCCCGTAGGAGTAGAAGCGGTAGCCCTCCCGCACCGCCGCGGCGTAGGCCGCCAGGACCCTCTCCCGGGCGGCGAAGGCCGACACCAGGGACAGCAGGCTGGTCCTCGGAAGGTGGAAATTGGTCAACAGGCCGCCGACCGCACGGAAGCTGAACCCGGGGGAGATGAGGAGATCCGTCCAGCCTTCCGCCTTTCCCGTGGTTGCCCAGGTCTCCAGGGCCCTCGCGGAGGTGGTCCCCACGGCGATCACGCGCCGGGCGGAGCCCAGGGCGTCCAGGGTCTCCTGAGGGATGCGGTAGCACTCGGGATCGGGAGAGCCTCCGTCGGAACGGAAGGTGCCCGGCCCCACGAGGAGGCTGAGGGTGGCCCAAGCGATGCCGCGTGCCTTCAGGGCCTCCAGCAGGGCCGGCGTGAGGTGCAGGCCGGCCGTGGGCGCGGCCACGGCGCCCGGGGCACGGGCGAACACGGTCTGGTAGCGCTCCCGGTCGGCGGGTTCCTCCGGACGCCCGAGGTAGGGCGGGAGCGGGACCTCCCCGTGACGCGCCATCAGGGTCTGGGCATCCATCCCCTCGATCCGGAGGATGAAATCCATCCCTTCCCTTCCTTCGACCTTCAGCCTGGCCTCACCGAGCGCCAGGGTGTCCCCGGTCTTCACCCGCCCCCGGCTGCGGACCAGGGCCTGCCAGGTCCCGTCCTGGCGCGCACGCACGAGCAGGACCTCCACAGCCCCCCCGGTCGGCCGCTTCGCCCTCAGGCGGGCCGGCACCACCTTGGCATCGTTGGCCACGAGGAGGTCGCCCGGCCCGAGAAGCTCCGGCAGGTCCCGGACGGCACGGTGGGAGAGGCCTTCCCCCTGGCGATCCAGGACGAGGAGGCGAGCGGAATCCCTCGGCTCGGCCGGATGCCGGGCGATGAGGGCCTCGGGCAGGGGGTAGTCGAAATCCTCGGGGCGGAAGTGCATCCGCACTAGAATACCCTCCCGTGCCTCCCGAATCCCCCACCCGCTGGGTCCTCGCCTGTCCCTCCGCGGACGTCAGCTCCGGCCACGCCAAGGCCCTGAAGCTGGAAGGCCACCTCGTCGCCCTCTTCCGGGATGAGGACGGCGCCCTCGTCGCGGTGGACAACCGCTGCCCCCACATGGGCTTCCCCATGACCAAGGGCACCCTTCAGGCCGGCGTCCTCACCTGCCACTGGCACCAGTGGCAGTTCGATGCCGGCTCGGGCGGCTGCCTCTCCCCCGGCTCCCGGGGCACCGACCTGGCGACCTACCGGGCCGAGACCAGGGGCCAGGAGATCTGGGTGGGGCTCCCGGCGGTCGCGGCGGACCTGGAGCGCCACCGGCGGAGCCTGGACCGCGCCGTCTTCGAGGCGTCCACCCTGCGCGCCGCCAAGGCCGTCCATTCCCTCCTGGATGCGAAGGTCTCCGCGGCTGAGATCTGCCGCATCGCGGCCCTGAGGGCCCTGCCCCTGCGCGAGGAGCTCGGGAGCGGCCCCATCACCCTGGCGGCCGTGGCCAACGTCCTGGATCTCGCGGACCTTCCCCTGGAGGACCGCACCCTGGCCCTGACCCATGCGGTCCGGACCACGGCCCTGGAGATCCGGGCCACCCCGTTGCGCCGTCCCGAGGTCCCCCTGCCGCCGGGCGCCGCCTCCGGACGGGAGAAGGCCTGGATCCGGGGCTTCCTGGAAGACCGGGAGGTCTCCGCGGCCGAGCGGGTCCTGGTCACCGCCCTGGGCCGGGGGGCGCCTGCGAAGGACGTCGCGGACATGCTGTTCGCGGCGGTCACCGACCATGTCTTCAACAACCTGGGCCATACCCTGGACTTCACGAGGAAGGCCTTCGAACTCCTGGACCGGATCGGCTGGGAGCATGCCGGGACCATCCTGCCCTCCCTTCTTCCGCTGATCGCCAACGGGACCCGGCACGAGGAGGACATGGCCTGGAAGCGCCCGGAGGACCTGATTGCCCTGATTCGCGAAGGGGAGAAGGCCCTGCCGGAGCGGGACAACCCTTCCGGAAGATGGAAGGGAGAGAACGCCCTTCTCACAGCCCTGCTGGGGGAGGATGCGAAGGCCGCCTTCGCGGGGATCTTGAACGCCCTGAACGGCGGCGCGTCCTACGCCGAAGCCGGCAGGGCCCTGGCCCTGGCGGCCTCCCTCCGCGTCGCCCGCTTCCACCCCTTGAACGAGTTCGGGGACTGGGACACCGTCCATCACGCCTTCACCCACGCGCATGCCCTGTACCGGGCGCTCGAAGCCCATCCCTCCCGGGAACTGGCCCGGGGGCTCTTCCCTGCGGCGGGATACCTCTACCTGGCCCGCTACCTGAACGTCCCCAAGGTCCCGCTCCCGCACGAGGGAAAGGCTCCCGCCCCCGCCTGCACCCTGGCGGAATCCATCGAGCGCAGGGACGTCGACGCCGCGGCCGGCATCGTCTGGGAAGGCCTGACGCGGGATCCTTCGGGCAAGCCCCTGCTCTGCGACCTGGCTTCCGCGGCCTTCCGTGAGGACCTGGGCTTCCATACGGTCCAGCATCTGGAGGCCTCGGTCCGCCTGTTCGCCTCCCTGGAGGGCCACCCCCTGCGGTATGTGCCGCTGGCGGGGCTGGCGCGCTGGATGGCGGCCCACGGACCCACGCCGAGGGCGGTGCGGCAGACCGTCACGAACGCGATCAAGCTCCAGCGAGGGGAGGCGCTGCATGAGTGACGCGCGGGCTTTCTGGGTCGCCCTGGCGCTGGGATCATCGGTGCTCCTCGCCGCCCCGGAGCCGGAAGTCGCCAAGGCCAAGCCCAGCGGCCTGGGCGTCGCCATCTCCCCCGCCCACTTCCCGAATACGAGCGAACAGGACCTGAGCGACTTCTTCAACCTCGCCGCCCGCATGGGCAGTCATGTCGGTTTGATCACCGACTGGAACGCCATGGTGCCCCCCGACGATCTCAGGAACCTCATGGCTGCCAGCCGGGCCAAAGGGCTGGAGTTCCATCTGACCCTCAGCCCCATCACCCTATACGGCGGCCGCAAGGATCCCGCCATCCCGCCGCGGGTGAAAGGCGCCAGCTTCGGGGACCCGGAGGTCAGGTCGGCCTTCCTGAAGGACGCCCTCGCGCTCGCGGACCTGAATCCGGATTCCCTCGGTCTCGGCACCGAGGTCAACCTACTGGCCCGGAACCCGGCCGAATTCAAGCACTACGTCTCCCTGAGCCAGGAGGTTTATCAAGCCGTCAAACGAAAGCACCCCTCCCTGACCGTGACGATCAGCTTTCAATGGGATGTCCTGCTGACCCAGAAGCAGTTCGACCTCCTCCCTCTCTTCCAGTCGAGCCTGGACGTCTACTCTTTCACGACCTATCCGAGCGCCTTCAAGAAACCCGCCCTCATTCCGGAAGACTACTACGCCTGCATCCGAAAACTCCTGCCGCGTGAGCGTATCGAGTTCTCCGAAGTCGGCTGGAGCAGCGACGAGGGCGGCGAGGAGGCGCAGGCCGCCTACCTGGCGCGCCTTCCGGAGTTGATGAGGGAGGCGCGGCCCGAGCACGTCACCCTGGCCCTGCTTCATGACGTAAAGGCGTTCAAGGCCGAACTCTCGTCGCTCAATGCCACGGGGATCCGACGCTTCGACGGCCCGCCCAAGAAAGCCTGGGAGACGGTCCTCCGCCTCAAGTTCTGAAGACCGCCAACCGCGGCTCCGCTAGAATGGCTTCGTGCCCCCCATCCGCGTCCTCTACCTGGTGACGGAGCTCGACCCCGGCGGGGCCGAGCGCCAGCTCGCCGCCCTGGCCTCCGGCCTGGACCGCAAGGCCTTCGACCCCGCCGTCGCCAGCCTGGCCGCCCCTGGCGCGATGGCCAAGCCCCTGCGCGAGGCCGGCATCCCCGTCTTCTCCGTGGCGGCCAAAGGGGTCTCCGACCTCAAGGCCCTGGGGCGCCTCAAGACCCTCCTGGCCGACCTGGAGCCCGACCTCCTGCACACCTTCCTCTTCCACGCCAACGTGGCCGGCCGCCTCTGCGCCCGCCTGGCCGGGCTCTCCTGCCCCGTGGTCGCCTCCGTGCGCGTCGAGGATCCCCGCCGCCTCCACCGCTGGGGCGAGAAGGCCACCGCGCGCTGGGCCGACGCCTTCGTGGCCAACAGCAAGGCCATGACCGGCTTCCTGGAGGAGGGCCTGGGCCTGCCGGCGCCCAAGATCCACTGCATCCCCAATGCCGCCCTTCCGCTCCCGGAGGTCACGGAAGGCGCCTTCCGGAAGTCCCTGGGGATCCCGGAGGACACGCCGCTGGTCGTCGCGGCCGGACGCCTGGACCGCCAGAAGGGCTTCGACGTCCTCCTCAAGGCCCTGCCCCCGGACTGCACCCTGGCCCTGGTCGGGGAGGGCCCTGAAACGGCCTCCCTGAAGAAGCTCGCCGCCGGGAAGGATGTCCGATTCACCGGCCGCCTCCCTTCGGCCGTCCCTGCCCTGGCGGACGCCGACCTCGTCGTCCTCCCCTCGCGCTGGGAAGGCATGCCCAATGTCGCGCTCGAAGCCCTCCAGATGGGCAAGCCCATCCTCGGCACCACGGTCGGAGGCCTGAGAGAACTCCTGGAGGGCGGCGCCGGCGTCCTGGTCCCTCCCGGGGACGTCGAGGCCCTGCGCACGGCCCTCTGTGACCTCCTGACCGACCCGGCCCGCCGCGCCGCATTGGGCAGGGCCGCGCGGATCCGCGCCGCCCGCTACACCGTACCCGGCATGGTCCAGGCCCACCAGGCCCTGTACCGCCGCCTCCTCGCCGCGCGCCGGGAGGCCGCCGCATGAACACCCTCGGGGAAGTCCTGCTCAAGGCCGTCGCCCTCAAGAACCCCCGCACCCTGCGCATCTACCGGGACGGGAAGGACCTCTCCCACACGGCCGACCAGGTCCTCCAGGCCGTCCATCGCGCTGCCCTGGCCCTGGGCCGCCGCGGCCTGGCCAAGGGTGACACGGTCGCCATCCTCTCGGAGAACCGCCCGGAGTGGATGATCGCCGACCTCGGCATCACCCTGGCCGGGGGCGTGACCATCCCCCTCTATATGAACCTCCTCGCGCCCCAGGTGGCCGCCATCCTGCGCGACGCTAAGCCCCGCCTGGTCTTCGCCTCCTCCCCCGAGCAGGCCGCCAAGGTCCGCGAGGCCTGCGGCCCCGGCGGACCCGACGTCATCCTCCTGGATCCCCCGGCCGGCGCCGAGGTGGAGCACAGCTGGGAGCGTTTCCTGGCCTCCGGGGCCCCCCGGGCGGGGGATCCATCCGCGGAGGAGATGTCCACCCGCCAGTCGCCCGAGGACCTGGCCTCCATCCTCTACACCTCCGGGACCACCGGCGAGCCGAAGGGCGTCTGCCTGACCCACCGCAACCTCACGGGGGCCCTTCCGGTCATGCCCCTGCTCGGAGCCCTGCAGGGTCGCGAGGTGGTGCTCTCCTTCCTGCCCCTGGCCCACATCTTCGGGCGCACGGTGGACCTGGGCTTCCTCGGCCAGGGCGCCTCGATCTGCTACGCGCCCTCCCTGGACCACCTGGGCGAGGACATGAAGCGCTACCACCCCACGGTCTTCGCCGCCGTGCCCAGGGTCTTCGAGAAGGCCTATGCGGCCGTGCAGGAACGCATCGCCTCCTCCCCCCCCTGGCGCCGCAAGCTCGCCCGCGCCTGTCTGGCCGCCGCGGGACGCCGCCGGGCCAGTCGGGGAGGGAAGGCCTCCCTCGCCGACGGCCTCATGGTCCTGCTGGGCGATCGCCTCATCTTCCGCCGGATCCGCGAGGGCATGGGCGGGCGCCTGCGCATCGCCATCTCCGGAGGGGCCCCCTTGGCGCCCGACATCCTGGCCTTCTTCCAGGCGGTGGGCGTGCCTATCTACGAGGGCTACGGCCTGACCGAGGCCGGGGTCCTCTGCGTGAACCTCCCCGGCCGCACCCGCGCCGGCTCGGTGGGCCCCGCCCTGCCGGGCATGACGATCCGCATCGCGGAGGACGGCGAGGTCCTTGCCAAGGGCCCGGTGGTCATGCGGGGCTTCCGCAAGCCGGAGCTGGACCGCGAGGCCCTGGATGCGGAGGGCTGGCTCCACACCGGGGACCTGGGGCGGCTGGAGGACGGCTTCCTCTTCATCACAGGCCGCAAGAAGGAGCTGATGAAGACCTCGGGCGGGAAGTACATCGCCCCGACCGCCCTGGAGCAGCGCCTGCTGACCCTGCCCTTCCTGGCCCAGGCCATGGCGGTGGCGGACGGCCACCCCTACCCGGCGGCCCTGGTGGTGCCCAACGTCCCTCTCCTGCAGAAGGCCCTGGTGGACCAGGGGCTGGGCGCGGCCCCGGCCGAGGCCCTGTGCGCCTCGGACAAGGCCCTCGCCTATGTGGAGGCCCAGGTGGAGAAGGCCATGGAGGACCTGCCGCGCTACGAGCGGGTGAAGCGGGTGGCCCTCCTGCCCCGCCCGTTCACGGTGGAGGACGGGGACCTGACGCCCACGCTCAAGATGAAGCGGGCGGTGATCCTGAAGAAATACGCGGCCGAGGCCTCCGGGATCTACGCCCGGCCTTGATACAATGACCGGCACTGCCCGGTGGTGTAATGGTAACACTAGGGATTTTGATTCCCTCATTGGAGGTTCGAATCCTCCCCGGGCAATTTACGAACCCGCCCTGTCCGTATACTCTCTAGCCCCATGAAGCATCCCAAGCGCTTCCGCATCGAGGATCTCCAAGTCCCCCCCGGCAAGCATGCCCACCTTGCCCGCCGGGATCCGGACGACACCTTCGGCTTCCGGGACGCGGACGAGGCAAAGCCGGTCCTGGAGAAGGACCTCAAGCGCCTGGCCGAGCTCCAGGAGCGCCTCTACGCCGAGGACCGCCAGTCCCTCCTGGTGGTGCTCCAGGGCATGGACACCAGCGGGAAGGACGGCACCGTCAAGCACGTCTTCTCCGGCGTGAACCCCGGCGGGTGCGCCGTAACCCGCTTCAAGACCCCCTCCCTGGAGGAGGCGGAGCACGACTTCCTCTGGCGCATCCATCACGCCGCCCCGCGCCGGGGCGAGATCATGATCTTCAACCGCTCCCACTACGAGGACGTGCTCATCGTCCGGGTCCACGGCCTGGTCCCGGCGGAGGTCTGGAAGCGCCGCTACGAGCAGATCAATCGCTTCGAGCGGATCCTGACGGAGAACGGCACCCGCATCCTGAAGTTCTTCCTGCACATCGACAAGCACGAGCAGAAGCGCCGGCTCCAGGACCGCCTGGAGGACAAGTCCAAGCGCTGGAAGTTCTCCCGGACCGACCTCAAGGAGCGGGAGCTCTGGGGCGAGTACCGGAAGGCCTACGAGGACGCGCTGACGAAGTGCTCCACCCCCTGGGCGCCCTGGCACGTCGTGCCGGCCAACCGGAAATGGTACCGCAACCTGGTGGTGGCGCGCACCCTGGTGGAGACCCTCGAGGAGATGGATCCCCGCCTGCCGAAGCCGGTGCCCGGCCTCTCCGGGATCCGGGTCCGGTAGGAAGCGCCTACTTCGTGAGGATGAGCTTGGCCGCGGCGATGGCCAGGACGACGGCCAGCAGGCGCTTGATCACGGGGACGGGAAACCGGCTGCTGCCCAGATAGGCACCCGCCATCCCGCCGGCCAGGGCCGCGGCGGCCAAGGGAAGAAGCAGGGGCGGAAGCTGACGGGTGCTCTGGAAGTTCCCGGCCAGGCCGGCGGCGGAATTCACCAGGATGAAGAGCGCCGAGACCGCCGAGGCCTTCTTGGCCGGGGCCCAGCGCATCAGGATCAGGATCGGCGTCAGGAAGATCCCTCCGCCCGTGCCGGTCAGGCCGGCCAGCAGGCCCAGGACACCCCCCACGAGCAGGGCCAGAGGGAGGGAAGGGATGCGGGTCTCGGGCGCCTCCTGGGGCCGGAAGAGCAGGAGCAGGGAGGAGAGCGCCAGCACCACGCCCACCGCGGCCTTGAAGACCGGCAGGGAGAGGTTGATCCATCCGCCGACGAAGGCCAAGGGGATCGAGAGGGCGGCAAAGGGCCAGAACAGGCGCCAGGAGAAGTGGCCGGCCCGGCGGAACTGCCAGCTGCCCAGCAGGGCGACCAGGATGTTCAGCATCA
>JAHFOU010000264.1 GCA_023261525.1 Planctomycetota bacterium
GGCGGCAGGTCCAAGGGCGAGGGCAGGTAGTCGACGACCGCGTCGAGGAGCGTCTGGACGCCCTTGTTCTTGAAGGAGGATCCGCAGAGCACCGGGGTGACCTTGAGGGCGATGGTGGCCCGGCGCAGGCCGGCCTTGAGCTCCTCGACGGTGAAGTTGGTGTCGCCCCCGAGGAATCGCTCCATGAGGACGTCGTCGTTCTCGCAGATCTTCTCGACCATCTTGTCACGGGCGGCCTTGGCGGCCTCCAGGATGTCCGCGGGGATCTCGGTGTCCTCGAACTTGTCCCCCGTGTCGTCGTGGTGGATGCGGGCCTTCATGGTGATCAGGTCCACCACGCCCTTGAAGGCGTCCTCGGCCCCGATCGGATAATGGATGGGCACGGCCACCGCGTTGAGCATCTCCTCGATCTCACCTACCACCCGATGGAACTCGGCCCCGATGCGGTCCATCTTGTTCACGAAGGCGAGGCGGGGGACGCGGTACTTGTCGGCCTGGCGCCAGACCGTCTCGGTCTGGGCCTCCACGCCGCCGACGGCGCAGAACACACCCACGGCCCCGTCCAGGACCCTCAGCGAACGCTCCACCTCGGCCGTGAAGTCCACGTGCCCCGGGGTGTCGATGATGTTGATGTGGCAGTCCCGCCAGAAGCAGGTGGTGGCGGCCGCGGTGATGGTGATCCCGCGCTCGCGCTCCTCCGGCAGGTAGTCCATGGTGGCGGTGCCTTCGTGCACCTCCCCCATCCGGTGCTCCTTGCCCGTGTAGAACAGGATACGCTCGGTGGTGGTGGTCTTGCCCGCGTCGATGTGCGCGGCAATGCCGATGTTGCGGACCTTGGACAGGGGGATATCGGCCATGGCGGCTACCGGGTCCTGCCCCAGGCGAAGTGGGCGAAGGCCTTGTTGGCCTCGGCCATGCGGTGGACGTTCTCGCGGGAGGTATAGGCCGCCCCCTGGCGGCGGTAGGCGTCGATCAGCTCCTCGGCCAGCTTCCGGTGCATGGGCTTGCCCTTCTTGGCTCGGGCGGCCTCGAGGATCCAGCGGATGGCCAGGCTCTGGCGGCGGTTGGGCCTGACCTCCACGGGCACCTGGTAGGTGGCGCCACCGACACGGCGGGAGCGGACCTCGACCACGGGCTTGACGTTCTCGACGGCCTCCTTGAAGACGTCGATGGGCGGCTTCTCCTTCACCACGCTCTCGACCTCGTTCATGGCCCGGTAGAACACGCCCTCGGCCACGGCCTTCTTGCCCTGGCGCATGATGGCGTTGATGAACTTCTGGGCCAGCAGGTTCTGGAAGCGCCAGTCGGGCTTCACGAACCGGGCGGTCGACTCGAACTTCTTAGCCATCTCTGCCTTGCTCCTTTACTTGCTACTTGCCGCGCTTCGCGCCGTACTTGGAACGACCCTGTTTGCGTCCGTCCACCCCTTGGGCGTCGAGGGTGCCACGGACGATGTGATAGCGGACGCCGGGAAGGTCGCGCACGCGCCCCCCCCTCACGAGCACGATGGAGTGCTCCTGGAGGTTGTGCCCCTCGCCGGGGATGTAGGCGATGACCTCCTTGCCGTTCGAGAGCCTCACCTTGGCCACCTTCCGGAGGGCTGAGTTGGGCTTCTTGGGCGTGCGGGTCATCACCTGGATGCAGACCCCGCGGCGCTGGGGGTCGCCGTCCAGGTCCGGGCGCTTGGACTTGGCCCGGATGAGGACCCGGCCGTGACGGATGAGCTGGTTGATCGTGGGGGGCATGTCTTTTCCTGTCTCCTTAGGCCGTCTGCTTCTCGGTCACTGCCGCACCCTCGGCCGCGGCCGCGGGGACGGGCTGGGGTTCCGGCACCAGCTTCTTGACGTTGGATTCATGCCACTGCTTGAAGCCGGTCCCGGCGGGGATCAGATGCCCGAGGATCACGTTCTCCTTCAGGCCGAGCAGGGGGTCCACCTTGCCGCAGAGCGCCGCCTCGCTGAGCACCTTGGTGGTGTCCTGGAAGGAGGCCGCGGACAGGAAGGAGTCGCTGCGGAGGGCCGCCTTGGTGATGCCGACCAGGGTGGGGCGGGCCGTCGCGGGCTTGCCCTTCTGGGCGCCGACGCGGTCGTTCTCCCGCTGGAGCTCGTGCCGCGTGACGCTGTCGCCCGGCAGGAAGGCCGTGGTGCCGGGATCCTCGACCTTCACGCGCCCCATCATCTGGGCCACGATGATCTCGAGGTGCTTGTCGTCGATGGTGACGTTCTGGCTCCGGTAGACGTTCTGGATCTCGCGCAGGAGGTGGTCCTGCATGTGCTCGGGGCCGTTGATCCTCAGGATGTCCTGCAGGACGAGCGGGCCGTCCACGAGGGGGTCGCCCCGGCGGACCCGGTCCCCGCGGTGCACGATGACGTGCTTGCCCTGGGGCACGGAGTAGGCGCGCTCCTCCCCCTTCTCCGGCCGCACGATGATGGTCCGCTTGCCGCGCTTGCGCTCCCCCAGCTCGACCGTCCCGTCGATCTCGCTCATGATGGCGGGCTCGATGGGCTTGCGGGCCTCGAAGAGCTCGGTCACGCGGGGCAGCCCCCCCGTGATGTCCTGGGTGCGTCCGATCTCCCGGGGCGTCTTGGCCAGCTGGGAGCCGGGCTCGACGACATCCCCTTCGGTGACCTCCAGGTGGGCCTTCTCGGGCACGGGGTAGAGGCCCAGGATCTCGCCGTTCTTGTCCTTGATGATGATCTGGGGGTGGTGGTCGCCCTTGTGCTCGGCGATCACGCGCCGCTTGCGGCCGGTGCTGTCGCGCTCCTCGCGCAGGGTGACGCCCTCCACGATGTCCTCGAACTGCACGATGCCGGCCTGGGAGGTAAGGATGGGCGTGACGTGCGGATCCCACTTGGCCAGGACGCTGCCGGGATTGACCTTCTGGCCGTCCTTGACCTTGAGCAGGGCGCCCGAGGGCATGAGGTAGCGGTCCAGCTCCTCCCCCGCCCGATCGACGACCCGGATCTCGCCGCGGCTGAGGACCACGATCTCCTTGGTCTTGAGCTCGACCCAGCGCAGGTTCGCGAACTGGACGGTCCCTTCCTTGGTGCAGCGGACCTCGGACTCGGCCACGGTGCGGTGGGCCGTGCCGCCGATGTGGAAGGTGCGCATGGTCAGCTGGGTTCCGGGTTCGCCGATGGACTGGGCGGCCACGATGCCGACCGCGGTCCCCTCCTCAGCCAGGCGGCCGGTGGACAGGTCCATCCCGTAGCACATGGCGCAGATCCCGTAGGGAGACTCGCAGGTGAGCGGGGAGCGGACCATGAACTTGTCGTAGCCGAGGCGCTCGATGTGGCGCGCCATGTCCTCGGTGATGAGGTCGTTCTCGCGGGCGATCTTCTCCTTGGTCTGGCGGTCGACCACGTCCTGACGGGCCACGCGCCCGACGCAGACCTTCCACATGGGGACGACCACCTTGTCGCCCTGGTAGACCACGCTCCGGGTGACCCCGTTGGGGGTGCCGCAGTCATGCTCGTTGATGACGATGTTCTGGGCCACGTCGGCCAGCTTGCGGGTCAGGTAGCCCGAGTCGGCGGTCTTGAGGGCCGTGTCGGCCAGGCCCTTGCGGGCGCCGTGGGTGGAGGAGAAGTACTCGAGGACCGAGAGGCCCTCCCGGAAGTTGGCCTTGATGGGGGCCTCAATAATCTTGCCCGAGGGCTTGGCCATGAGGCCGCGCATCCCGGCCAACTGGCCGATCTGCTGGATGCCGCCGCGGGCCCCGGAGATGGCCATCATGTAGATCGGGTTGAGGTAGCGCTCCCCGTTGAGCTTGTCGTCCCGGAGGGTCTCCATCACGTCCTTCCAGAGCACCTCGCGCGCGTGGGTCCAGCAGTCCACCACCTGGT
>JAHFOU010000265.1 GCA_023261525.1 Planctomycetota bacterium
CCCGTGTCAGAGGCCAGGCGCCCATGCGGGTCCCTACGATCCAGGCGTCCGTTCCGGCGGGTGCGATGGGTTGAGTCATGGGAGGGAATTACAGCAAATGTTATCATCCCCCGCCATGATGTTTCTCTACGACCTCCCCCACTGGCTGATGGGGACGACCATCGTGGGGGCCTGCGTGGCCGTCATGGTCGGCGGCTACCTCGGGGTCCGCCGCCGGATCCGCACCGATTTCAGCGATGCCCAGGTGGGGACGGCCCTGGCCTTCCTCGGCGTCCTGGCCACGGTGACCTCCCTTCTCCTCGCCTTCTCCGCGGTCTCGGTGTGGGAATCCTTCAACACCGCCGAATCCTCCGTCACCACGGAGGCCAACGAGGCCGCCCAGTTGGCCCGGGACCTGGCCGTCTACGGCCCCGAGGCCGCCCCGGTCCGGGAGGCCCTGCGCGAGTACCTCCGTCTGGTGGTGGAGAAGGAATGGCCCCTGTTGGCCCATGCGGAGGCCAGCGTCGAGGCCTGGAACCAGCTCGACGAGATCTTCCGGGAGGCGGCCCGCATCGATCCCGGGACCCCGCGCCAGGAGGTCCTGATGGGGGAGATCTGGGCCCGGATCAACGCGCTGACGAAGGCCCGCCGCGACCGCATCCACGCCAGCCAGGCCTCGGTGCCGGGGACGCTGTGGGCGGTGGTCCTGGCCGGGACCGCGCTGACCTTCTCCCTGGCCCTGCTCCTTCCGGTCACCCGCTTCAGCGTGGCCCTGCTGGCCAGCCTCTCGGCCAGCATGGGACTGGTGTTCTTCTTCATCGTGGCGATGGATCATCCCTTCACGGGGAGGGAGGCCGTCGGGGCCGGTCCCCTGCACTCCACCCTGGAGAACATGCATCGCTGGGATGCGGTCAGCCGCGCGCGCTGAGGCGCCCCTGCGGAAGTCCTTGATCGGCCCGCGGAAACGGGGATAAATGCGGGCAGATCTATGAAGCCCCTCGCCGTCCTCGTCCGCTGTCCGGGCACCAACAACGAGCGCGAGACCGCCCATGCCTTCGAGCTGGCCGGGGCCCGGGTGGCCGAGCACTCCCTGGAGCGCCTGATCGCCGACCCCACGCCCCTGAAGGAGGCCAGGATCCTGATGTTCCCCGGGGGCTTCTCCTACGGGGACGACCTGGGGGCCGGCCGCATCGCGGCCCTCCACCTCCGGACCCGTCTCGCGGATGCCGTCCGCGCCCACCTGGACCGGGACGGCCTGGTGATGGGCCACTGCAACGGCTTCCAGATCCTGGTCCAGTCCGGCCTGCTTCCCGGGATCCCGGGTCCCGACGGGGGCCCGGCCGCCACCCTGGCGCTCAATGCCCGCGGGCGCTTCGAATGCCGCTGGGTGCCCCTGCAGGTGGTGACCCCGGGGATCTTCCTCAAGGGCCTGGCGGAGTTCTCCCTGCCGGTGGCCCACGCCGAGGGGAGGTTCCAGACGGCCTCGCCCGCCGTGCTGGAGTCCCTGAAGGCCAAGGGCCAGGTGGCCCTGGCCTACCGGGGCGAGGGCTATCCGGACTTCCCCAACGGCGCCGAGGAGAGGATCGCCGGCATCACCGACCCGACCGGGCGCATCCTGGGGATGATGCCCCACCCGGAGCGCTTCCTGCGCCGGGAGCAGCACCCCGACTTCCGCCGCCTGGACCTGCCCGAGGAGGGGCTCGGCTTGCGCATCTACCGTAACGCCGTAGAATGGGCGTCGTGATGCCCAAGACCCTCCTGCTGGTCGACGATGACGCGGACTTCCTGGAGGCCCTGGAGGGCTTCCTCACCCAGCGCGGCTTCCGCGTGCTGACCGCCACGGGCACCCGGGAGGGCTTGAAGACGGCCCGCGAGGAGAAGCCCGACCTCATGGTCCTGGACGTGAACATGGGCCAGGGGCAGGAGGACGGCTACGCCTTCTGCGCGAAGCTCAAGCAGGACGACGAGACCTTCGACACCCCGGTCATCTTCCTCTCCGGGAACACCGAGGCCGGCGACATGCTGCGCGGCTACTACGCCGGGGCCCACGAGTACCTGACCAAGCCCGTGGACCGCGAGAACCTCCTGCGCCACCTCCGGAAGTTCCTCGGAGCGTAGCGGTGCGCCGCTTCCTTCCCGCGTCCGTCCTGCTCCTCCTCGGCGCCTCGACGGCCCGCCTGGAGCTGGTCTCTCCCCAGGCCGGGGACGCCCTGGGCCGGGGGGATCGCATGGTCGCCTGGACCGCCACCGGGGGGGGCCATGTCCTTCTTGCCATGTCGAGGGATGCGGGAGCCACCTGGCAGGAGCTGGCCACGCGTCCGGCCTCCGACGGGCTCTGGTTCTGGGACGCCAAGGACCTGCCGGACGGCGCCTCGGTGCGTCTGAGGCTGGAGCTCAAGGCGGAGGACGGGAAGGTCCTGGAGTCGGTCACCCGGGACCTCCTCGTGGACCGCACGCCCCCCGTGGCCCGCTTGACCGGCCCCGTCCGCGCCGACGCCGCGCTCGTGGAACTGGAGATCCAGGCTGCGGACGCCGCCTCGGGCCTTGCCGGCCTTTCCGTGTGGGCCACCCAGGACGGGAAGACCTGGGCCATGGCGATCCCCTCCGCGGCGCCGGACAAGCCGCTGGAATGGACCGCGCCCCACCGGGGCCGCTGGGGCCTGTACGCCTCCGGCCGGGACCGGGCCGGCAACGAGGGCGCGCCTCCGGGCGAAGGGTCCGAGCCCCAGCTCTGGATGCAGGTGCGCACCCCGGAGCCCTGGATCTCCCGCCTGGACGCGGCCCTGCCTGCCCCCATCCTGAGGCCCGGGGATCCCGTGACCGTCTCCTGGGCCGTGGAAGGGGATGGCAAGGAGCGCATCCGCCTCGAGAGGCACACCGCCAAGGGATGGGAGCCCCTGGCCGAGGGCCTGCCCGCCCGCGGGGAGTTCTCCTGGAAGGCGCCCGCGGATCACGGGCCCCTGCCCGAGATCCGCCTGACGGCCCAGGTTCCGGACGGCCCGGCGGACATCCGCGAGTTCTGGCCCCCGTCCTGGGTGGATGCGATGGCGCCCGAGGTGGCCCTGTCCGCGCCCGCGCTCTGGGAGAAGCCCGGGGCCGTGGACCTGGAGGCCCGCCTGGAGGATGTCCCCGCCGGGATCCGGCGCACCTTCCTCTGGGGGCTCAGCCCCTCCGGCAGGGTCTGGGAGCGCCTGGGGGAGTTCAAGGTCATGGATCCCCTGCGCTTCACCCCGGACCTCGACGGACGCTGGGGCCTCTGGCTCCAGGCCGAGGACAACGCCGGCAACCTCTCCGCCCCGCCCAAGCCCACGGACCGCCCCATGGCCCAGCTTCTCGTGGACCGCGCGCCGCCCCAGGCCGCCTTCCGTGCCCCCTTGGGCGGGGGGGAGCTGGCCCCCGGGGAACGCCTCCGGGTGTCCTGGACCGCCACGGACGCCAGTCTGCCGTCCCGTCCGGCGGCCCTTTTCTCCTCCCGGGACGCGGGAGCGAGCTGGGAGCTCCTGTTCGACGGTCTTCCTGCGGAAGGGGAGGTCTCCTGGGAGATCCCCCAGGAGCCGGGACCGCTGTGGCTGAGGCTGGCCGTCCTGGACGTCGCGGGCCATCGCGGGGAGGCCTTGTTGGAATCCCCCCTTTCCGTCCGCCTGGGCGGAGAGGCCCGCCGCCTTCCCGAGCCGCCTCCGCCCGAGCCCCCACCGGCCCGTGCCGAGCCGCCGGCGCACCCCGCGCTCCCGGAGCCCGTCCCATCCCGTCCTGTCCCGATTCGCTTTCTGAGTCTGCCGGCCACGGTGCAGGGGGGCAAGCCCCTGGCCCTGCGCTGGGATCCTCCGGCCACCCCCCAG
>JAHFOU010000266.1:0-1093 GCA_023261525.1 Planctomycetota bacterium
TCGCCAGCGAGGCCGACGCCACGACCTACGAGCACGAGCTGACCTACCTCCTGGTCAACCAGATGCTCTCCTTCAATAGCCCGGTGTGGTTCAACATGGGCATCGAGGCCAAGCCCCAGTGCTCGGCCTGCTTCATCAACTCGGTCACGGACAGCATGGGCGGGATCATGGACCTGGCCAAGACCGAGGGCATGCTCTTCAAGTGGGGCTCGGGGACGGGGACCAACCTCTCCCCGGTCCGCTCCTCCAAGGAGCGCCTGTCCACCGGCGGCTACGCCTCCGGCCCGGTCTCCTTCATGCGCGGCTACGACGCCTTCGCGGGCGTCATCAAGTCCGGCGGCAAGACCCGCCGCGCCGCCAAGATGGTCATCCTCAACATCGACCACCCGGACATCGTCGAGTACATCAACTGCAAGGCCAACGAGGAGAAGAAGGCCTGGACCCTGATCCAGGCCGGCTATGACGCCTCCGTCAACGGGGAGGCCTACTCCAGCGTCTTCTTCCAGAACTCCAACAACAGCGTTCGGGTCACCGACGAGTTCATGCGCGCCGTCGAGGAGGACCGGGCGTGGAGCACCAAGGCCGTCACCACCGGCGAGACGGTGGATACCTACCAGGCCCGTGACCTGATGAAGCAGATCGTGGACTCCACCTGGCTCTGCGGCGATCCCGGAATGCAGTTCGACACCACGATCAACGACTGGCACACCTGCCCGAACTCGGGGCGCATCATGGCCTCGAACCCCTGCAGCGAGTACATGTTCCTCGACGACACGGCCTGCAACCTGGCCTCGCTCAACCTCATGAAGTTCCGGACCGAGACCGGGGAGTTCGACGTGGCCTCCTTCCGCCAGGCGGCCCGCATCTCCATCATCGCCCAGGACATCATCGTGGACAACGCGTCCTACCCGACGCCCCGCATCGGCCAGAACTCCTTCGACTACCGCCCCCTGGGCCTGGGCTACGCCAACCTCGGCGCCCTGCTCATGGCCCGCGGCCTGCCCTATGATTCCGAGGCCGGCCGGGCCTACGCCGGGGCCGTGACCGCCATCATGCACGGCGAGGCCTACCTGACCTCCAGCGTGCTGGCCTC
>JAHFOU010000266.1:1103-3808 GCA_023261525.1 Planctomycetota bacterium
GCCTCCAAGTTCGGCCCCTTCCGCGGCTATCCCGAGAACCGCCAGCCCATGCTGCGCGTCATGCGCAAGCACCGCGCCGCGGTGGACCGCATCGACGGGGCCCTGGTCCCGCCGGAGATGATGCAGGCCTGCCACGAGGTCTGGGACGCCTGCGTGGAGAGCGGCGAGCGCCATGGCTACAAGAACTCCCAGGTCACCGTCCTGGCCCCCACGGGCACCATCGGCTTCATGATGGACTGCGACACCACCGGGGTGGAGCCGGACATCGCCCTGGTGAAGTACAAGAAGCTGGTCGGCGGCGGCTACCTGAAGATCGTCAACCGCACCGTGCCCGAGGCCCTCGACCGGCTCGGCTACCCGAAGGAGCAGATCAAGGCCATCATCGAATGGATCGACCAGCACGAGACCATCGAGGGCGCGCCCTACCTCAAGACCGAGCACCTGCCGGTCTTCGACTGCGCCTTCAAGCCCAACAACGGCACCCGCTCCATCCACCCGATGGGGCACGTGCGCATGATGGCGGCCGCCCAGCCCTTCCTCTCCGGCGCCATCTCCAAGACCGTGAACGTCCCGACCGACAGCACGCCGGAGGACATCGCCAAGGCCTACCAGGAGTCCTGGCGCCTGGGCCTCAAGGCCGTCGCGATCTACCGCGACGGCTGCAAGCGCAGCCAGCCGCTGAACACCTCCAAGGATGCGGAGAGGAATTCCACGGCCGCCCCCGGAGGTCAGCCCGAGCGCCGTCGCTTGCCGGACGAGCGCCAGTCCATCACCCACAAGTTCAGCGTGGCCGGCCACGAGGGTTATCTGACCGTCGGGATGTATGAGGACGGGAAGCCCGGCGAGATCTTCATCAAGATGGCCAAGGAGGGGTCCACGATCTCCGGACTCATGGACTCGGTGGCGACCACGACCTCGATCGCGCTCCAGTACGGGGTGCCGATCAAGGTGCTGGTGGACAAGTTCTGCCACACTCGCTTCGAGCCTTCCGGGTACACGAACAACCCCCAGATCCCGATCGCGAAGTCCATCATGGACTACGTGTTCCGCTACCTGGCGATCAAGTTCGTCCCGGCCGAGGTCGCGGATCCGGTCGAAGGCGTGGTGACCGCGGTGGCGACGGTGGCGACCAAGCCCACGGGGAACGGGCACAAGGCCACGGCCAAGCAGAGCGACGCGCCGACCTGCTCGGACTGCGGGTCGATCATGGTGCCGAACGGGGCCTGCTACAAGTGCGTGAACTGCGGGTCGACGAGCGGCTGCTCGTAGGCCTTTCTGAGAGTTGATTTTCCTGCGACCCTCGGGGGAGACCCCGGGGGTCGCGGTGTTTAAGGGGAACCGGGAGTTGCCGCCGTCGTGAAGAGAAGTATGCGATCCTGGTTCCTGTTCCTTCCCCTGCTTCTGGCCGGTTGTGGGAAACCCATTCTGATTGAGGCCTGGGTTTTGGAAGCGGACCTCCAGCATCCACCCGGCGTAAGGGTGATGGCAGAGGGGGAGACAACACCGACAGGAAAGGTCTGTACTGGGGTAGCGTTAGAGGCCTTTGAACTTCAAGCACTGGATCCCTTCATGACTTGGATGGATCAGCATTTGAATGGGGCATGCTGGCCCTGTTGCATGGTCTTTGGGGGAGGCTTTTTCGGGCCCCGACGATATGGCAAGACTTTGGAGATGGGGCTGACCGATGCCCGTGGGCGAGTGTCCTGGAGATGGGAGCATTCCCTCGGAGCGCATTTGACGGAGCTTAGGTCGCTCGAGCCCTTTGCAAAGCCCGATGGCCTGTTGCTTCCGGAGGTGGCCTATGTGCGCGGGGATTGTCGTCTGGAATTTCGGGTAATTCCTAACTCCCTGCCCTTGAAGACGCGGCTCCTTCTGGAGCAGGGATCTTCGGAGCAGGCCAAGGAGGTCGCAGGTTGTCTCTATGAGGACGATACAGTTCGGTCGAGCTGGAGGTTGAGACATCCTCCGGGTCTGGAGAGCCTGCGTGACTGGAGTGAGAGAGGGATTCGCCGAGCCCAGTTTTTCCTCGGCATGTATCTCTGCTTTGCCAAGGACCTCACTCCCGATGAACGCGCCGAAGGGGAGGTTTGGCTCCGCAAGTCGGCCTCCGGGGGGTACGTTCCCGCCCAGGAGGCCCTGGAGACCTGGTTCAAGCCCGCTATAATCCGGCCATGAAGACCCTGTCGTCCTTCGCATTTGCGGCGCTTCTGGCCGGTTGTTCCAGCCCGGGCCCCTCCGCCACCACCCCCGGCCAACTCCCGCCGCCCCCGCCCGCCCTGGCCACCCTGGACAACACCACCTGGTCCCTCCACGTCGAGCCCATGGACGGCGGGGGGAAGGCCTACGACGATGACCTGAAGTTCGCCGACCGCCACGCCGCCCTGAGGGTCTGGGAAGGCCGCGGCTATGCCGCCAACAGCTTCTCCGCCACGCCCAAGGAGAAGGACGGGGCCGTCGCCTTCGAGTTCCAGGTCCGCACCAAGGAAGGCGAGACCCTGAACGTCAGCGGCTGCGCCAACGGGATCGCCATCTGGGGCACCCTGACCTGGCGCAAGGCCGACTGGACCCTCTCGACCTACCGCTTCCGCGGCAAGCCCAAGACCTAGGGCGTCGTGTTGCTCTTGCGGCCCGAGGCCCACCAGGCCCGCCAGGAGGCGGCCCGCTCCGAGGGCTTCTCCCCGACGTCCGGCGGCGGCACGTGGTGG
>JAHFOU010000267.1 GCA_023261525.1 Planctomycetota bacterium
ACAACCATCTGGCTGCCACCGCGCAACTGGATGGCGCCAGAGGCCGTAGTGGCGGC
The DNA here is from genome assembly GCA_023261525.1 of Planctomycetota bacterium. GTDB lineage: Bacteria > Planctomycetota > SBBH01 > JAHFOU01 > JAHFOU01 > JAHFOU01. Next base: position 57 of record JAHFOU010000267.1, read on the forward strand.
GAGGTGCAGCTCGACCGCGCGCGAGGCGGCCACGCTGAGCAGGGCCGTGCCCACGAAGGTAGTCGTCTGGCCCGCCGTCAGCACCGTGCCGTTCACGTTGGCCACGGAGAAGTCGGTGGCCGCCTGGACGGCCGTGGTCAGGGCCACGGAGAAGTCGGAGTCGACGCCCGCGTCATGCAGGAGCAGGCGCAGATCAACCTGATAAATGCCCGGCTCGAGCAGGATGCGGTCGTTCGCGTCGTCCAGGGTTACGTCCCCGTTGGCGTCCAGGACCTTGCTGAATCCCGCTGCCCCAAGGACCACCTTGTCCCCCGTCGCCGGGAAGGAGCCGGTATTCACCGCGAGGGCCACCGTCGAGAAGTTGTGGATGGCGATGAGGTTGTGGAGGGGTTGCTTGGTGTAGCGCTGGTACTGGTGGGAGGCGGCCATGGGGATTAGGCTTGGGGGGGCTTGGGATCGAACGGGCCCTGGAAGACCCGGGTGGGGAGGTACTTGACGCCGATGAGGGCGGCGACGGCGGAGCCGGCCACGGTCCCGATTGTGCCGAGCCAATCGATCGCGGGCGGCTGCATGGACTGAAGGAGTGCCTGGATGCCCTGCACTTCGAGCGGGGTTACTACGCCATCCTGGACCGCGGCCGAAATGGTCTGGGCGAGGCGGGCGGTGTCGGCCGCGGAGGGCGCGCTCGCGCAACCCGCGACCAAGGCCCACACGAGGAGGGCGGCGACGTAGAGGAGGAAGAGGGGGAGTAGGTTCAGACGAATCGTCAGGCGCTGTTTCATGTGCTATTCGTTCCGTGCTATGGCGCGAGACGCCCAGCTGCAAGCATCATCGACCGCTTCGATGGCCCGATCCCGCTCCCAGGAGCAGGGGCAGGCGGACAGGATGTGGCGGGCCAGGAGGCGAGCGTTCTCGCGCAGGCTTTTCGCGCGTTCGAGCTGCTCGGGCGTGAATTGCGGGATTCCCGAGGGCCCGAAGCGGTGATCGATCACACCCCGGGAGACCGGATCGCTGTGGTCCGTGGTCACGGGAATGAAGGCCATCACAGGAGGCCGAGACGGGACGAAATGCGGAGGCGATCCTCGACCTCTTGGCGGTAGGCGGGATCCACCTTGTACCGGGGGTCCTTGCGCGCGGCGCTCCATTCGGCGTGAGATTGGTAGGGCGTGATCCCCCCGTACTGGTCCTGGGGCTTGCGCCCGGCCATGATGCGCGGGCTGCGCCCTACCTCGCTCTCGTACTTGGCCGCGAGGCCGTCCAGGGCGAGCTTGGCCATCTCGTGGTCCTCCGAGTAGACGGCCCGGTTGAAGGCCGCCCTCTCGTCCACGGACAGGCGCTTGGCCGCCCAGTCCGTGAGCTCCTTGACGGCCGTCTCCCCGCCCAGGCGCTGCACGGCCATCTCGACCGTGCGCCGCTCTTGGGCCTTGAGGTAGGAGAGCTGCTGGTCGATGAACTGGTCCGGGAGGCCCGTGCGCTGGACGAATTCCTGGCGGGATTGGGGCCCGATGGTGCCCGTCTGGGCGTACTCCTGCGTCAGCTTGGCCACGAGGTCGGCCGCGGCCGGCTGGGTCGCGTTCGGGGCCGGTGCACCGGGCACCTCCACGCGGGGGGCCACGGGCGCGATCTGCCCCAGGCGCCGCTCGAGCTCACCATAGGCCCTCGCCATGTCCTCGGGCGATTGGAACTTCTCGGGCAGCCACGTGGGCCGACCGTCCGCCGGGGGCGCCCCCTCAACGGGCGGGGCGGCCGGGCTCGGGCTGGCCACGACCTGCGTGGTGCGACCGCCCGGCGCCCGGGACACGCTGACGTCCACGGGCGTGGGCGCCGGGGCGGGCTGGGCGGGCGGGGGCGGTGGGGACGCGGGGAGTGCGGTGCGTTCGACCATGTATCAGCGGGCCGGCGTGGCCGGCGGGGGTTGTTGTTGTTGTGGGCCCTCGGGGGGCCCGGGCAGGCCGAGGGCCGGGCCCACACCGGGCCCGATCTGATCGATCACGGACGGCCCCAGGCGCTGGATCATCTCTTGCAGCTGGACCTGCTGATTCGCCGCGTTCACTTCTTCCTCCGTGCGGAGGATGCCGGTCGTGTCGACCCCGGCGGCGGCGAACACCTGGCCCAGGACCGTGCGCACGTTGATGTACTGGCCCACGGCCTCCGGGCCGACGAAGGCCTGGGCCGCCTGCATGGCGATCTGGAGCTTGGCCAGTTCCTGGCCTCGACCCAGGGCCTCGATCCCTGTGACGATGGCGGGTCGGATCGTGCCCTTGGGGAGTTTGGGGATCCGCCCCTGCCGGGCCAGGCGGTCCATGACGAGCTGGGCCAGGGGCAGTTGGAGCTCCTGGGAGAGGACCGAGAAGACGCCCCCGAGCGTGCTCTCGAGTTCCTGGGCCACGAAGCGGATCTCTTCCGCGGTCACGCGCTCGGCCTGGCGCTGCACGGCCGTGTTCAAGAGGAATGCCCGCTGGAGTCGCTCCTCTATGCGCTGGATGACGGCGAGGGCCACCTGAAGATCCCCGCCCTTGTTCACGGGTGGGTAGGTTACGTCCGTCGCCCGGCCCACGATGTAGGCCCCGTTGGCCGCCCGGTTGAGGTCGTCCGCCGTCGCGGCCCCGCCCGGGTCCACAAGGCCCACGCACCGGGACGAGATGGCCGCCGCCTCCACGATGGAGCGCATGAGGCCCTCCAAGGACACCAGGTCCCCGATGACCTCCTCGACCATGCCCCGCCCGTAGTCCTCGCCGTCGATGGCGGCGTACCGGAGCACGCGAAAGGGCAGGAGGGCGGGCGGGTACATCCCCTGGACGTTCGGGACCCGCTTCCCCTCCACCTCCTGGTAGAGTCGGTACATCTCTTTGTCGGCGTCCCAGTCTACGCACGTGTACAGTGCGACCGCGTCCCGCCGGTAGTATCCCTGGCGCTGGGGGTCCGCGGCCTCGATCCCCGGGCCCGGGATGGGGTCCGCGGCCTTGGCCGTGCGACTCACGAGGGCCTCTAGCTCCGGGGGGAGCGTGTCCCGGTCCAGGGACTCCTTCACGATCAGGCACTCGAGCCAGCCCATAGGGTCCCGTCGGGCCACGAACTGCTCGAGCCCGACCACGCGACTCGCCCCATCCGGCTGGAGGTGGAGCACGACGTTGCCGGCGATGATCAGGTGCTTGAGGGCCTCGAAGACCTTGACCCGGAGGGCCATGACCTCGATCTCGGAGGCGATGACCTTCTCCATGCGGGCCAGGCCCTCCTCGATCTCCGTCTGCACCTTGTCCCCGCCCTGCCGCAGGGCCTCGGGGTCGAGGGGCACGAGGCGGAAGAAGGGCTGGGTCGGGGGGAGCAGGCTCAGTAGGAGCTTGCTCGAGAGGTTGTTGACGCCCATGGCCCCCACGCCCTGGTAGGGCGTCGGGAGGTCGGCGTGGGGCCCCACCCAGCGCGGCGGGACGAGGGACGGGATCGTGAGTCGGGACGCATCCCGGGCGCGCTTGAGGTAAGGCTCCCGCACCTCGACGTACTTGGCGTACGTCTGCGCCGCGGTGGCCATCAGATGCCGAGTCTAGGCTGCTGTACCTGGCCCGTCGTGTTGAGGGGGATGCGCAGGCTCTCGAGTTGGGACACCCGGCCACGTCTCCGCCTCGCCGCCGGCTCCTCGATCTGCGTCGCGCTGGGCTCGGGAGGGGGAGGGGCCTGCAAGGGCTCCACGGGCGGGGGGGTTTTCGGCTCTCGGACGAGGAAGGACATGCTACTTGG
>JAHFOU010000020.1 GCA_023261525.1 Planctomycetota bacterium
GTGACCGCGGCCATGGCGGCCAAGTCCTACCTGAGCTGGGCGGACATCAAGCTGGACCGCGCCCTGTCCCAGCCGGGGAGCCGGGCGCCGGACTTCGAGCGCATCGGCGGGAAGGTCGTCGGCCGGGCTCCCGTGGGCCTGGCCTGGGCCCGGACGCGCCGGCCGGCCCTGATCGCCCTGCTGGCCGGCCTCAAGGGCCTCTTCCTGGACGAATCGACCGCGGGATCCCTCCAGGCGATCATGGGGCACGTCGACGATGCCGTCGGCACCCTCCAGGCGGTGGAGATCCTGAACACCTGGTCCCCCGCGGACGACTGCCACCTGGCGGCATCCCGTATCCTGTCCCTCACCTCGGATCTGGGGACCTGGGAGCAGTGGAACGCCTTCTGCGACGCCATCCCCTTCACCGGGACGACGGACCTGGCCCAGGCCAAGCGGGATCTCCTCAAGGCCAACTTCAACCCCAACAGCGACCTGAACAAGTTCAGCCCGAACGCCTCCCTGTGGCGTTCGGTGGACAAGAGCGACCTCCTCGCCTATTCCACGGAGTTCGGCCTGATGGGCGGGATCGATGCCCAGGAGGTGGAGAGCGTCGGGAGGGTCCTGGATGCCGGCGGGCATCTCCTGGCCGAGAGGGCGGTGACGGCTGCGATCGCGCCGGCCTGCCTCGTGCGCCTCACCACCCAGGGGGAGTTCGTCTGCGGGGACCTGGGAAGCCTGGATCTCGCCGGGGATGAGCTCAACCCCCGGCTCCCGGGAGCCGCCCCCTTCCTCAGCCACAGCACGGGGCTGGCCAGCGCCAAGACCTGGGGATATGCCCTGGGCGGCGTGGGGGACCCCGGGCTGGCCCTCCAGACCTACCCCGAGCCCTGCGTGAAGCCCGGGGCGGCCCTGGAGATCCATCCCGCCCGCTACGACGGCAGCGTCCAGCTGGCCACTGTCGAGACCGCCCAGGACGAGTGGTATGGCGTGCCTGTCCAGTCCGCGGGCCCGCCGCCGGACCAGAACATGATGATGCTGGCGCGATACACGGCGGGGCTGGATCTGGACGTGGCGGACGCCACCCAGCCGCCCACCAACAACCCGCTCGCCGACAAGAACCAGACGGACGTCCTGCAGGTGACGACGGCGGAGTTGGGGCTGAGCCTCTGGGACTCGACCAAGCCCAACACCCTGTACCCCGACGGGTGCTACTCGGAGAAGGACCGTGCGCCGTCCTATTTCGACAAGGGGAACGCCAACGGGTACCACGGCGTCATCTCGTTCTGGATTAAGGCCAACCACAAGCCCCCGGTCTTCTGGGGTAGGGGACACCCCTTCCTGAAGTGGTCCAACTTCTCCCCCCTGCCCTTCGCCCAGTACACGGGCACGGACCAGTTCTTCTATCTGGGGGATTGCACGCTCGTCGCCATGCCCTCCCTGGCTTGCTTCTTCGAAATCGGGTACGGGCCCTACCCTCTCCCCGCGACGGGGGACGATCCCAATATGGAGCACCTTTTCTCCGCGGACACGGGGCTCACGAGGAATGCCTGGCAGCTTCTCACGACGTACTATGATTTCCGGGCTCCCACGGAGGACGACACCTACGCCATCCTGCTGGATGCGGGGCTGGGGGTGAACCACGGCGCCAATCGGCATTACGTCAGCATGGGCACGTTCGGGTCCAACAACCCCTCCTGGGCCTCGGACATCACCAACGACGACCAGTACGGCCCCCACCGCCTCATTCTGGGGTGCGGGAGGCCCCTGCGGGAGTCGGGCGAGCTGGGGGTCACGGGATCCGGGGCGGACGCGACTTTCGACGAGCTGGCCGTGTACGATTTCGGCGGCTCCCTGCCGCCGGCCTACCTGCGGGTCCCGACGGCCTTGGCGAGTCCAGTGACCCTGGCCTCGAACCGCTACAAGGAGGGCCGCTACTACAAGGAGTCCGACTACACCGGGCCGGGCAACGGCGCCAACCGGGCGGCCGAGTACTTCAGCGCCCCGGTCCGCCTGGGCCCCTCCTGCAGGATCCGCTCCCTGGCCTGGACCCAGGTGGTGCCCAAGGGGCTCAGGGCCCCGGCGGATCCCGGACCGGACGGGCGCATCCTGCTGGAGCTGGTGGACGTCTCGGGCGGAAGCTACCTTCCGGACCAGGTCGGGAAGCCCATCGCCGTCTCCTTCCAGGCTTCCGAGGGGTCCCCCGTGCAGAGGACGGTGAAGACGGCGTTCCGCTTCCACGCGGTCTTCCAGCCCAACCTCGATGCCGCCCTGCTTCCGGACACGCCCATCCTGGATCCCCTGGCCCTGGACGACCTGACGGTGGTCTTCGACCCCTTGGGCAGGCGAAGGATCCTGGCCTGGGAACCGCGCTGACCCGTTACTTCTTGGGCGGCTCCGGCTTCGTCAGGTCCTTGCGGGCGGCCTCCGCGGCCGCCTTGCCGGCGATCTGGCCCTTGAGGACCTCCACCTTGGGCGTGGACGGCTTGGGCTCGTCGAAGACCTTGTTCCCGTGCTTGTGGACCCGGGCGAAGTCCTCGCGCCGCGCGTTCCATCCCTCCGTCTGCTCGTCGAACTCCTTGAGGAGGGTCACCAGCTTCCCCGGCACGTTCGCCTGGCGCAGGATCTCGATCTTCGAGGATCCGTCCGTGAGGGTGGTCCGCACGACGGCGTAGGTCTCGTTCGCCTTCTTCTGCTCGTCCTCGGCCAGATGCTTCGCCTCCTGTTCCGAGAGGCCGTCCTTCAGGACGGTGACCAGGGCGGGGACCGGCTTGAGGTCCCTCAGGACCTTCCCGCGGTTGGCCGGGTCGGCCCGGAAGGCCTTGTCCCGGGCGGTCCAGGCGTCGATCTCCTTCTGCGCGTTCGCGGTCGTGCGCAGGGAGAAGTCCGTGACCTCCTTGGCCGCCAGGGCCTTGACGTCGACGTCGTCGCCGCGGGCGATCCTCAGGACCGTATAGGTCGCCGCCGCCGGTTCGCTCACCGCGGGCGGAGCCGGCGGTGCATCCTCCGCACGTGCGGAGAGAGAGGCGAGGAGCAGGAACCCGGCGGCCAGGGCGTGCTTCATGGTGAAGAGGATACGGCGGGTGCTCGCGGAGGTCCAGTGCGGGCGGACGGTTTCCTCAGCAGGACCACCCGGTTCGTGTTCGTGCCCTTGAGGTTGTTGTCCACGCCCCAGCAGTTGGCCGTCTTGGTGAACTTCTGGCTGTTGATCAGGATAAGCACCGGCTCCAGCCCGGCCCGGAGGGCGGCGGGGACCACGGCGTCCTCCAGGCGGATCTTCCCCCCGCGGACCTCGCCCACCTCGAAGGCGACGTGGCCGCCGGGGGCCAGCACCCGCCTCAGCTCCCGGAAGACCTCCGTCATCTTGGCCTGCCAGTCCGGGAGCTTCCTCAACAGGCTGATGTGGATGGCATCCGGGTCCACGCCGAGGAACCAGCACCTCAGCCAGTTGTCCGCGGCGTAGTCCACCACGTCCAGGAAGGGCGGGGAGGTGACGACCAGGCGCACGGAGCCGGGGCGGATCCCCGGGGTGGAGGCGGCATCCCCCGTCAGCAGGACCGGCGCGGCCCTGCGCAGGGCGGCCCGGGCGGCCTCGTCGCAGTCCTTCAGGAGGGCGGCGGACTTCTTCAGCAGAATCTTGCGCAGGTCGCGGCGCGGCGGGGTCTGGCCCCGCTGGAGGTTGATCTTGCGCTGGGCCTGGGCGGAGACCGCCTGGTTGGGCGGCAGGGTGTACACCGAGAGGAATCCGGGGGAGTGGCCGGTCAGGCGGTTGAGGGCCACCATGCGGATCCAGGCGTCCACGGCGTCCAGGGTCCCGGATTTCTCCCGGGCCAGGAGGTAGGACCTCAGGGCGCAGATCCCGCCCAGGGTGTCCGGGTGGTAGAAGGCCAGGAGGTCCTCGGGCCCTTCGCCGCCGGCCTCCAGGGGGATCTCCTGGAGCCGCCGCGCCACGTCCTCCTGGGCGGGCGGGGCCAGGCGGGGGGCGGCCAGGACCCCTGAGAGGGGGCTGGCGTCGCATCCGGAGGCCTTGCGCCCGAGCAGGGCGGCCTCCAGCAGGGTGGTGCCGCGGCCCATGAAGGGGTCGTAGACCCGTTCGCCCGGCGCCGTGAGCCGGGTGATGAAGAAGCGCGGGAGCTGGGGCTTGAAGCAGGCCCGGTAGGAGACCTCGTGGAGGGAGTGGGCGGCCCGCTGCCGGGACGTCCAGAACTCGTTGACGTAGACCGGGACATCCACGGGGGCGCCGGCCTCGGGCCAGAATTCCGCGACGTCCTGGGCGGTCTTCCGGTCGAACTCCCGGAAGGCCATCAGGTCCTGTTCGAGGCCGGAGCGCTCCCGGGGCGCGGGCGGTCCGGGCGGGAAGGGCAGCCGGAGCTGGCGGGCGGGCTTCACGAACCCCCGCGCTTGCGGCGTTCCAGGTGGAGGATGTGGAAGAAGCGGTGGACCGCGGGGGAGAGGGCGATGGCCGCCGTGGTCAGGAAGGCCAGCCCGCTGAACAGGGCGTAGGTCCCCGCGAACATCTTGCCCGCGTCCGTCTTGAGCGGCGCCAGGGGCCCCATGCCCGAGAGGATCATGGCCGCATTGGCGAAGGCGTCGATCCAGCCGAGGCCCTCGAAGCGGTGGTAGCCGACCATGCCGATCCCCAGGCTGGCGGCCAGGAGGACGAGGCCCAGGGCCAGGCTTCCCGCCAGGCGCTTCAGGAAGTGGGCGCGGGGGAGCAGGGGTTCCTGGTGGTGCTCGAACATGGCCCCGCTACCTTAGCGCCGCCGGGCGGCGGGTGCCACCCCCGTCCGTTGACCCCCCGCCGCAGGGCGGGCTATAAACACCCCCGATGCGTGCGAGCCTGCTTCTTCTGGCGGCCCTCCTGGCGGGCGGCTGTGCCGCCCCCGCCGGCCGTCAGGCCCCCGGCCTGGCCTGCGAATCCTACCGCCTGCCGAACGGCCTGACGGTCATCCTCCGCGAGGACCACCGCCTTCCCGTCGCCGCCGTGAACCTCTGGTACCGGGTGGGCTCCCGGGACGAGGCCGAGCGCCGCAGCGGCTTCGCCCACCTCTTCGAGCACCTGATGTTCATGGGGACGGACCGGGTCCCCTCCTTCGACAAGGTCCTGGAGGGCGGCGGGGCCTCCAACAACGCCGACACCGGCCAGGACCGCACCGACTTCTATTCCTCGGGGCCCTCGGCCTTCCTGCCCACCCTGCTCTGGGTGGAGGCGGACCGCCTGGAGAGCCTGGGGCGGGCCATGACCCAGGACAAGCTCAACCTCCAGCGCGAGGTGGTCCTCAACGAGCGCCGCCAGAGCTGCGAGAACGCCCCCTACGGGAAGGCCGAGCTCCAGGTCCCGGGCTGGATGTATCCCCCGGAGCATCCCTACGCCCATCCCGTGATCGGAAGTGCCGAGGACATCCGGGCCTCCTCGGTGGAGGATGTGAAGGCCTTTTTCGCGACCCACTACCTGCCCAACAACGCCTCCCTGGCCGTGGTGGGGGACTTCGAGACGGCCCGGCTGAAGCCCCTGATCGCGAGCCTCTTCGGAGGCCTCTCCGCCGGTCCCCAGCCGCCCCGCCCTTCGGCCCTGCCCCCCCTTCTCGGCGGGGAGGTCCGCCGCCTGGAGCACGACCAGGTCCAGCAGGCCCGGCTCTCCTGGGCCTGGCACAGCCCCGCCGCCTTCGCGCCGGGGGACGCGGAGATGGACCTGGCGGCCATGACCCTGGCCGGGGGCCGGACCAGCCGCCTCTATCGCCGCCTGGTGGAAGAGGACAAGCTGGCCCAGGACGTTTCGGCCTTCCAGGGGAGCCAGGCCCTGGGCTCCCTCTTCCGCCTGGACGTCACGGCCCTGCCCGAGGCGGACCCGGCCCGCATCGAGGCCGCCGTCGCCGGGGTCCTGGAGGCCTTCCTTCGCGAGGGGCCGACCCGCCAGGAGATGGAACGCAACGTCGCCGGTCTCGAGGCGAGGGCGCTCAGGGACCTCCAGGATCCCGCGGCGGTCGCCTCCCGCCTGAACTACTACGCCGAGTGCCTGGGCGCGCCGGACGGCCTGGCCCGGGATCTGGGGCGGTACCGGGACGCCACGCCCGCGGGGGTCCGCGACTGGGCCCGGCGCGTCCTCGACCCCCGGCGCCGCCTGGTCCTGACTGTCCTGCCCGAGGCGCCGGAGGCCGCATCCCCCCTGGACCTCCGTCCCGAGCCCTTCCAGGAGAAGCCCTTCACGCCTCCCCTGCCCAGGGTCTTCACCCTGCCCAATGGGCTCAAGGTCTGGCACCTGGAGCGCCATGACCTCCCCCTGGTCTCGGCCGTGTTGAAGGTCGGGGCCGGGTCGGGCGAGGATCCCCAGGGCCGCTCCGGCCTGGCCGCGCTCACGGCCTCCATGCTGACGGAGGGGGCGGGGAGCCTCTCGGCCGCCCAGTTCCAGGAGGCCCTGGACCGGATGGGGGCCCGGCTGGAATCCTCGGCGGGCGGGGATTCGGCCAGCGTGGGCCTGCACGGCCTGGCCCGGCACGCCGGGGCGCTCTTCGGCCTGATGGACCTGGCGGTGCGCAGGCCGTCCTTCGACGCCGGAGCCTGGGAACGCGTCAAGCGCCTGCGCCTGGGCGCCCTGGACCAGGCCCTGGACGATCCCGAGGAGGTGGCGCGCCGCCTTGCCGCCGAGGCCTTCTACGGAGCCTCCCACCCCTACGGCCATCCTCCGGCCGGGCTGAAGGACGATGTGGCCGCCGCGACCCTGGACGAGGCCAGGGCCTTCTGGAAGGGGCGCTATGTTCCCGCGGGGGCCACCCTCCTGGTGACGGGGGACCTGGCCCCGGCCGAGCTGGACCGCCTCTTGGAGGGGACCCTGGCCCGCTGGGAAGCTTCCGCGCCGGCTCCCGCCGCCGTGGCCACGCCCCACCCCGGCCGACGCCGCCTTCTCCTGGTGGACCGTCCCCACGCCCCCCAGACCGTGGTGCGCTTCGTCTGGCCCGCTCCCCGGCGCGCCGATGAGGACCGCCCCGCGCTCCAGGTGCTGAACACCCTCCTCGGCGGGAGCTTCCTCAGCCGTCTCAACGCGAACCTGAGGGAGAAGAACGGCTACACGTACGGGGCCTCCTCGGGGCTCCAGGTCTCCCGGCGCGACGGATGCTGGGTGGCGGGCGCCTCGGTCCAGACCGAGGTCACGGGAAAGTCCCTCGGGGAGTTCCTGAAGGAGTTCCGGCGCCTGCCCGCCGGCGACATCCAGCCGGACGAGTTGACCCGGGCCCGCGCGACCCTGCGCCAGGGCCTGGTCCAGGACTTCCTCACCCTGGAGGGGGCCCTGGGCCGCCTGTCCGAGCCCGTCCTGCACGGGGAGGGCCCCGCAGCCCTGGCGAGGGACCAGGCCGCCATGGACGCCTGCGACGCGGCCCGCCTGAACCGCCTCGCTGCGGCCCTGAAGCCCGAGGAGGGCGTCCTGGTCCTGGTGGGGGACCGCGCCAAGATCCTGCCCCAGCTCGAGGGCCTGGGCCTGCCCGAGCCCGAGATCCTGGCGCCGCGCTAGTCGATGAAGGGGCTCAGGGTCCTGGTCACGGGCGCCACCAGCGGCATCGGCCTGGCCTGCGCGCGCGAGCTCAAGCGCCGCGGATGCCGCCTGGCCCTCGTCGGACGCCGCAAGGACCGCCTCGAGGCCGTCGCCCGGGAGCTGGGCGGGCTGGCCATCCCCTTGGACGTCCGGGATCGCAAGGCCGTGGAGGCCGCCGCCCGCCGCCACCCGGAGGCCTTCTCGGGAACCGGGATCCTGGTCAACGCCGCCGGCCTGGCCCGGGGCTTCTCGTCCCTGCAGGAGGGGGATCCCGACGACTGGGACGAGATACTGGACACCAACGTGAAAGGGCTCCTGTACGTCACGCGCCAGGTCCTTCCCGGCATGGTCCGGCGCAAGCAGGGCCACGTGGTCCACATCGGCTCGGTGGCCGGGCGCTGGGCCTACCCGAAGGGGGCCGCGTACTGCGCCAGCAAGGCCGCGGTCCGCATGATCGCCGAGGGCATGCGCATGGACCTCCTGGGCTCGGGTGTGCGGGTCAGCACCGTGGATCCCGGCCTGGTGGAGACGGAATTCTCCCTGGTGCGCTTCCGCGGGGACAAGGCCCGGGCGAAGTCCGTCTACGCGGGGATGAGGCCCCTGACGCCCGACGACGTGGCCGAGGCGGTGCTCTGGTGTCTTCAGCGCCCGGCGCGGGTCAACGTCCAGGAGATCGTGCTCTATCCGACGGATCAGGCCTCGCCCACGCTGGTGCATCGATTGACCGCCCCGAGCCGGGCGTGATAGGCTCCGCGGCGTGAGGCCTCTTCCCGTTCTTCTGCTCCTCCTTTCCGGGTGCGGCCGTGCGACGGTCCAGGCGCCTCCGGGCCCCTCCGCTCCGGCCCCGACGCCGCTGTTGGAAGGGTGGGTGCAGGACCTGGGATCCCAGGATCCTGAAACGAAACACCTGGCGGCCGACCGGCTGAGGGCCGAGGGCGAGCGGGCCCTTCCGTTGCTGGAGAAGGCCGCGGCGGGCAAGGATGCGGGGGCCGCCCGGGCCGGATTCCTGGTCCAACGCATCCAGGCCGACCTGACGGCCCGGGAGCGGGAGGCGGATGAGGCGTACCTGCGTGCGGGCTCCTCCCCGCTCGCGGCGCTTCCGAAGGGAGCCTGGGCGGTGGTGGCCCAAGGCCGCCTGGCGGGCTCCGGCGCCACCCGGGAAGAGGCCCTGGCCAAGGGCGCCGCGGTCGCGGCCCGCCACCGGTTCGTCTGGAGGCTGGGGGAGCCCGTCGCCGGACGCCGGGTCGAGGTCAGCTCCCTCTCCGCGGGGGACCTGGGCGCCGCGGCCCGCAAGGCCCTGGGTGCGGGAGCGGTGCGCCTGAGGGCCCCGGGCGGGACCCTGGAGGCGAGGATGGAAAGCTCGGGTCCGGACGACTGGCCGGACGCCGCGGCGGCGCTGGCCGAGCCCGAGGCCCTTCGCCTGGGCCTGGCGCGCTGGGAGATCCCCGGGCACGTCGAGGTCCGCAGCCGCCTGGGCGCCGGGGTCCTGGCCCGCGCCTGGAGGGCCCGGGCCGAGGGGCTTTCCTTCGATGGCACGAAATCCTGCGAGATCGAGGTCTGGGCGATCCCCGCCCCGGACCTGATGAAGGAGTCCCACCCATGATGCGCGGATTCTGGCTGGCCCTGCCCCTTTTCCTGGTCGTGGCCCTGGACGGGGCCCTCACCCTGCTGGCCCAGCCGGCCGGCTGGTGGGTCGCCGGGATCGGCGCCCGCGGAGCCAACCCCGCCGGGATGTGGTTCCTGGCCTATGGCCCCAAGGCCTTCGCCCTGGCCATGGCGGGCTGGGCCGGCCTGGTCCTCCTGTTTTCCGACGCCCTGCCCGGCATCCTGGGCCGCACCCTGTATGCCGCTGCCCTGATGGGCCATGCCGCCGGGGCCCTGGACTGGGCCTCGGGCCACGCCCCCCTCCTCTTGCGCCGCTACGCCTCCCGGACGGGAGGTCCGGCCTTCCTGGAGACCTGGGCCTCCTCGCCGAACGCGGGGGTGTGGCTCTGCCTGCTCCTGCTGGCCGTGGTGCCCCTCGTGACCTGCTTCTGCCTGGCCCGCGCGGGGGTCCTGGCCGCGGCCAAGGCGCCCAAGAAGTCGTCCTCCGATAAGGGGGACAAGAAGAAGGGGAAGGACGAATGAGGCTTCTCGTCACGGGCGGCGCGGGCTTCATCGGCTCCACCCTGATCCGGGTCATCCTGAAGGAACGTCCCGACTGGTCCGTCGTGAACCTGGATGCGTTGACCTATGCAGGGAACCTGGAAACCCTGGCCGACCTGGAGGGCAACCCCCGCCTCGCCTTCGTGAAGGCCGACATCGCGGACGCCCAGGCCGTGGCGGCCTGCCTCAAGGCCCATCCCGTGGACGCGGTGCTGAACCTGGCCGCGGAGAGCCACGTGGACCGCAGCATCCTGGACGCCTCGGCCTTCGTGCGCACCAACGTGGACGGCACGCGGGTGATGCTGGCGGCGGCCATGGCGGCCCCTGGTGTCCGGCGCTTCGTGCAGATCTCCACGGACGAGGTGTACGGCTCCCTCGGGAAGACGGGGTTGTTCCGGGAGGACACGCCGATCGCCCCCAACTCTCCGTATGCGGCGAGCAAGGCCTCGGGGGACCTGATGGCGCGGGCCTTCGGCCATACCTTCGGGATGGACGTGGTCATCACCCGCTGCTCGAACAACTACGGGCCGTATCAATTTCCTGAAAAACTGATCCCGCTCTTCGTGACCAACGCCATGGAGGACAAGCCGCTGCCGGTCTATGGCGACGGGCTCCAGGTGAGGGACTGGATCCACGTGGAGGACCACGCCCGGGGCATCCTGGCGGCGCTCGAGAAGGGCAAGGCCGGCGAGGTCTACAACCTGGGCGGGGGCAACGAGCGCACCAACCTGGAGATCACCGGCCTGGTGCTGTCGGAGCTGAAGAAGCCGGCGACCCTCATCCGCCATGTGCAGGACAGGCCCGGCCACGACCGGCGCTACGCCATCGACGACACGAAGGCCCGGCGCGAGCTGGGCTGGGCGCCGCGGGTGGACTTCGCCTCCGGGATCGGCGACACGGTGCGCTGGTACGTCCAGAACCGCCCCTGGTGGGAGCGGGTCAAGAGCGGGGCCTACCGGGACTACTACGAGAGCCAGTACGGGAAGCGCAAGGCGATCGGGTAGAGAGTTTCTATTTCCCCGGGCTCTGGTCGAGGAGGCGGTACTGGGTGATGACTTCCTGCCCGGCATAGAAGAGCGGCGACAGCGGGTGCTTGCCCTCGCCCAGGGCCTTTTCTGGCGCTGAGGAGGAGAACAGCCCCTCGTCCGTGCGAATGTAGAAGACAGCTTGCCCGAGGGTAGGCTCCGGGAAGTCCTTCGCCGCAGTCATCTGGGGTTGAAACTTTCCTGCGGCAGACACGAAGGCTTGTGCCGCCCGACGCACGGATTCGTGGCCGATCCCGCCGATGAAGCCTCCCCCGGAACTGAGGTAGATGCTGGCGGATCCGTCGGAAAAGGTGACGATGGTGACAGGGCCTTTCTCATAGCCCATCTCCATGATGGCGCCCCAGGGCTCCTTCGCTTGGCCGGGTGCGGGAATCCCGATGTCGGTCCGTTTGCACGTGAACGCTTGGTTCCGCAGGTCGGGGTAAGGGTTTTGCTGGGGCTTCGTGACGACCCTGGAAGATCCCGAAGGTCCTGTGCGGGATCGGAACAGGAATCCGGCGAAAACGGCAAGGAGAGCCACGACTGCAAGAAGTATGAGCAGCTTCATCGCGTTCGGGATTATCCAGGTTCCATTTCTTCCCGCAAGGCTGGCCCGTTTAGGGCTCAAGTCCCCCCGTGAGTGCGCCGATGCCTCTAGGTAGGGAGGACCCGCCCATGCCCGAGCTTTCCATGGTCTGGTACGTCGAGACCGAAGGCGCCACCTGGCGGGAGAACGACGGCCTCGGGCGCGCGAACGAGGCCTACCGCCCCACCGGCGAGCACGAGATGTGGATCCTGGACGGCGGGGAGGTCCTGGCCCGCGCGGGATCCGGCGTCCTGGCCTGCGCCCCCTGCCGCGTCAGCGTCCCTCGAGCCTAGCCTTCAGCGCCTCCAGGCGCCTGCGGCCGTCCTCCGAGAGCGCCGGTCCGGCCTCCAGCCCCTTGACCGCCAGCGCGGCCTCGTCCTTGCGTCCCGTGTCCAGGTAGTAGTCGATCTCGCGCAGGAGCCTGTCCTCGCGCTCGGAGACGGTCCTGGCCGCCTGGCCTTCCAGCTCGGTCTTGGAGCGCTCCCGGCGCAGGGCGATGTCCTCCAGGGCCTTGGCCACCTGGCGCCGCTTCCACCAGCCCAGGCCCTCCGCGTCCTTCAGGGGCTTGAGCTGGGCCTCGGCCGGGTCCAGGTCGTCGTTCTGGTACAGGAGCATGGCGCGGCGGTAGCGGACCGCCACCGTCTCGGCGGGAGGGGGAGGCGCCGGCGGCTTGGCCTGTTCCGAGGTTTCGGGGAGCTTGATCCCCAGGGCCTGGCGGTCCCTCAGGGCCTTGTCGATGCGGGAGAGGTAGCGGTCCGCGCCCCGGGTCCCGGGTGCCAGCCGCGCAATGGAAAGGAAGCGCTGGCGGGCCTCCTCCAGGCGGCCTCCGTAGAAGAGGCTTCGTCCCTCCTCGAAGGCGCGGTCGCAGTCCTCCTGCACCCGCTGGGCCTTGAGGCGGTCCAGGGCCTCGGCCTGGCGGACCTCCATCGGGACGGGCGGGGGCGGCGGGGCGGGCGGCCGGTTCCGGGCGGCCTCGAGGGCGTCCACCGTGCGCAGGGCCTCGGCGGTCTGGGCGTCCGAGGGCTCCTGCTTTTGGAGCAGGTAGAGCCTGGCGCGGGCGGCCTGGGGATCGCTGGCCGCGAGGGCCAGGGCCTCCTCGATGGCCCGGCGCCGGGCCTGCCGGCCTTCCTCCAGGCGGGCCTCCTCCGCCTCCCGTTTTTCCTGGGCGCGACGGGATTCGTCCCCGGCGATCTCCGCCAGCAGGGCCTTGACTTCGTCGTCTCCGCCCAGGGGCTGAAGGGCCTTGCGGGCCTCCTCATGCCGGCCGGCGGCCAGGGCGGCACGGGCCGAGGCCAGGGCCTCACCACGGGCGCGGGCCTTGGCCTCGGACTCGGCCTTGGCGACCTCGTCCGGGAGGATCTTGAGGACGTCGGCGGTGTCCTCGTAGCCCGGGTGAAGGCGCTCGAGCTCCCGGAAGGCCTCCAGGGCGCCGGCCAGGTCGCCCTTGGCGCGCAGGGCCCGGGCGGCTTCATAGCGCTCGCGGAGATGGGCGGCGTCGGCAGCCGCCTCGGCCTCGGACCGGGCCTTGGAGGCCTCGGCGCCCTCCTGCTCGGCCTTGGCGTTCTCCTCCCGATGGCTGGCCTCGCTCTCCTTGCGGCGGACGGCCAGGTCCTGGAGGTCCTTCTCGACGACGGCCTTCTCCTCGGGATGGGCGGCGAGCAGGGCCTCGAAGGCGGTCCGGGCCTGGTCGAAGGCCTCGGCCTTGGCCAGGGACCAGGCCTGGGCCCGGGCATGAAGGAAGTCGGCCCGGCGGGCGGCCTCTTCCGAGGGGGTCTCTTCGGGGGGGGCGACGTCGGGAGAGACGGGCCTGGGCGGGGCCGGCGGCTCGTCGCCAGGCAGGCGGCCCTCCCGGCGGGCCCGCTCGGCCCTCAGGAGCCAGGGAAGGTCCTCGGAGGGCAGGGGAGCGGTCTCGGGACGGTCGTGGCGGCGGAAGGCCCGCTCGCTCTGCTCGGCCAGCTTGTCGTCCAGTTCCGCCAGGAGGGCCAGGGCCTTGGCGTGGCTGGGCTTGAGCCTCAGGATGCGGCGCAGGCACTCGCGGGACTCCAGGAATCGCCCCTGGCGGCCCAGGGCCACGGCCTCGTCCAGCAGGGCTCCGGCGTCGGCGGGTTCGGCAGGCTCGACGGCCGGAGGCGGCGCGGGCGCCTCGGGTGCGGCGGCCGGAGGCTCGGGCTTCGGAACCGGCGGCTGAAGGGCCTCCATCCCGGCCTTGGCGATGGGCTGGGCCGGATCCTCCTGGAGCACCAGCAGGAAGGCCGAGCGGGCGGACAGGGTGTCTCCCCGGGCCGCCGCGGCACATCCCGCACAGGCCCGGGCGTTCAGGGCGTCGGCTTCCCAGCCCGGGGCCTTGGCGGCGGCCATCCTCAGGTAGGCGGAGGCGGCCTCGTCCCACTTGGCGGCCGCGACCAGGGCCTCGGCTTCCTGGCGGGCGGGAGCCACCTCGTCGGCGAGGACGGGGGTCAGGGCGGCGAGGAGCAGGAGGACGGTCGGCAGGCGCATGAGCAGAAGTCTAACGCCTACGGCGCTTCCGGTCGAGCTACTCCGGCTCCTCGGGCGACCCCTCGCCGCCGTCCGTGGGCATGAAGGCCTTCCACTTCACCAGGTCGGCACGGTCCTTCTCGGCCTTCACCTTCCAGCGCTCCAGGGCCTGGTCGCCTTCCTTGGCCAGTTCCGGCGGCAGGTCCTCGGCCGCCCGGCACTTCGGAAAGCCCGAGCAGGACAGGAAGGGCCTCGGCCCCTTCTTCCCGCGGGCCGCCACCCGGATCACCAGGGGCTTGCCGCACTTCGGGCAGTCCTTCCCCGAGGGCCCCGGCTCCAGTTTCCGCTGGGGCAGGCCCTGGCGGTTCAGCTTCATGGTGAACGTGCATTCCTTCTTCTTGTACCGCTCGCAGCAGAGGTAGGGGCCGAAGCGGCCCTTGGCCAGGAGCATGGCCCCCCCGCAGAGGTCGCAGGTCAGGCCCGTGGGCTTGGGCGCGTCCGCCTCCAGGGGGCGGGTGTACTTGCAGGGCTTCGACTGGTCCGCGAAGCCGCTGCATCCGATGAAGAGCCCCGTGCGCCCCCACTTCTTGTAGAGTGGCCGGCCGCATTTCGGGCAGGCCTCGTCCATGGGCTCCTCGCGGACGATGGTCTTCTGGGCGAGCTTCAGCGCGGGCTCGAAGTCCTTGTAGAAGTCCCCGAGGACGGTCGCGTACTTGGCCTTGCCCTCGGCGATGGCGTCCAGGCTCTCCTCCATCTGGGCCGTGAAACCGGTGTTCAGGATGTCGGGG
>JAHFOU010000268.1 GCA_023261525.1 Planctomycetota bacterium
TTCGTCTACCCCGGCATGATCCTGCTGGAGGGCACCAACCTGTCCGAGGGGCGCGGCACCACCCGCCCCTTCGAGATCTGCGGGGCCCCCTTCCTGAGCCCCTTCGAGACGGCGGAGCGCCTCAACGCCGCCGGCCTCGCGGGCGTGAGGTTCCGGGCCATGAGCTTCAAGCCGACCTTCGACAAGCACGCGGGCACCCTCTGCGGAGGCGTCCAGCTCCACGTCACGGACCGCCGCGCCTTCCGCTCCGTGCTCGCGGCCGTCGCCCTCCTCCAGGAAGCCCGGCGCCAGACCGAGGGCCGGGACACCGCCTTCCACTGGACGGCCCCACCCTACGAGTACGAGCTGACCCGCCTGCCCATCGACATCCTGGCCGGGGGCGAGCAGCTGCGCGGCCAGGTGGAGGGCCTGGAGGCCCTGCCCGCCATCGAAGCCGCCTGGAAACCCGGCCTGGAGGACTTCGAGAAGCTCCGCCGCCGGGCCCTGCTCTACGGCTGAGGGGCGCTCCCCGCCAGGACCGCCGTCGCCGCCGCGATGGCCTCCCGGGTCCCGGCCAGCACCAGCACGTCCCCCGCGCGCAGGCCTTCCCGGGCGGTGGGGGTCAGTGCGGTGTCTCCCCTCAGGATGACCAGGACGGTCGCTCCCGTCTGGCCGCGGAGGTTCAGTTCGGCCAGGTTCCGGCCGTCGGCCGGACTGGAAGCAGGCAGGCGCACCGGCACGGGATCCCCGATCCCGGGAAGCATGCGATGGATCTGCTCCAGGCCCTCCTTCCGGGCCCCGGCCTGGCGCATCTGGGCGCCGAGCGCCTCCACGATCATCCCCGCTCCGGCCTGGACGTGTCCCTGGAGGTTCGCGGCGCTCCTCCAAAAGAGAACGCCCAGGAAGGCCAGGAGGACCAGGAGGATGGCCGCGACGGGAAGGCCGGGAAGAAAGGGCTGGGTCACGGCCAGGAGCGGGGCCCCGACCAGGACCAGGATGCCCAGCTGGAGGGTGACCACGAGGGTCCGTCGGGGCGCGGCCGCCAGGTCCAGGGTGCCCGGCACGGCGGAGGGAGGAAGCGCCATGGCGGCCAGCAGGGCACCCAGCTTGCGGGCCAGGCCGATGATGCCGACACAGAACGGGATTCCCAGCAGGGGCGCGCCGCAGAGCAGGAGGAGGCGGGCCATGGCGGGAGCCAGGCCGGTCCATCCCACCAGGGCAGAGGCCATCCGATCCAGGAACAGGAGGGAGCCCACGGCCAGGGAGGCCAGGAGGGCGGCATCCAGGAACAGGAGGCCCACCAGGCGTCGCACGGCCGAGCCCTGGGCGGGCTGACGCCTCGATGCCGCCCGGATCCCTTCCATCCAGGTGCCATACAGGGAGGCCAGGGTCTGCAGGGGCTTGGGAAGCTTGCGGTCCACCCAGTTCGCGATCCGGCCCGAGGCCCGGATGAGACCCGGCGCCAGGAGGCTGGTCGCCGCGGACACGGCCACGGCCACCGGATACAGGAAGGAGCGGGTCGCCCCCAGGGACAGGCCCAGGGCGGCGAGGATGAAGGAGAACTCCCCGATCTGGGCCAGGCTCAGCCCGGCCTGGACCGAAAGCCTCGTCCCGTGCCCGGTCAGGAAGGCACCCAGGGAGACACCGACGACCTTGCCCAGGACGACGAGCAGGACCAGCGCGGCGGCCTCATGCCAGTGCAGGGCGAGCAAGGCCGGATCGATCAGCATCCCCACCGAGACGAAGAAGATGGCCGCGAACATGTCCCGGACCGGACGCACCAGACGGTGCACCTCCTCCGCCTCCCCCGACTCGGCGACCAGGGACCCCGCCAGGAAGGCCCCGAGGGCCAGCGAACAGCCTGCGGCGCCGGCCAGCAGGGCCAAGGCGAAGCAGATCCCGATGCTGGCCACCAGGGTGGTCTCGGGACGGCCCAGGCGCACCACGGCCCGCACGGTCCTCGGCACCACCAGGAGGCCCGCCGCGACCAGGAGGATCAGGAACCCCAGGAGCCGGCCCCCGGTGGAGACCAGGATTCCGAGGGAGACATTCTCCCCCGCGGCCAGGACCGTCAGCAGGGTCATGAACAGGATGGCGATGAGGTCCTCCACGACGAGCACCCCGATCACCAGCTCCCTCAGCTTTCCCTGCACCCCCTGCTCCTCGAACACCCTCGCGACGATGGTGGTGCTGGAGATGGCCAGGGCCGCGCCGGCGAAAAGGGATTCCAGGGTGGTCCACCCGAACCCCCGGCCCGCCAGGAAGCCCAGCCAGGCCAGGAGGCTGGTCTCGATCACCGCGGTCAGTCCGGCGGTGGGGCCCACCCGGACCAGTTCCCGCAGGCGGAACCCCAGCCCCAGGGAGAACATCAGCAGGATGACGCCCAGCTCGGAGAGGGTCCGGACGATGCCCTCGTCGGCGACCAGGGGCACGGGGACATGGGGTCCGATGATGACCCCGGCCAGGAGGTAGCCCAGCACCGCCGGCTGGCGGAGGCGCTGGAAGATCACGGTGATCCCGGCGGCCACGCCGAGCACGACGGCCAGCGTCTTCAGGAATGCGTCGGGGCCGTGGAGCATGACGGACTTTACTCCACGCTCCGGACCCCGCCAAGCGGTAGCATGGGCCCCCGATGCCGATCCCTTCCGAACGGGACCTTCTGGCCCGGCTCCTCATGGTCGGCTGGCGGGGCGGTTCCATCGCCTCGTTGAAACGCCTCCTGAAGCGCTGTCCCGCGGGAGGCATCCTCATCCTCCGGCACGGGGACGTCCGGGAGACGGCCCGTTTCATCCGCGCGCTCCCGAAGGGCCTCCTCGTCGCGGCCGACGTGGAGGACGGCCTGGCCATGCGCTTCCCCGGGGCCGTCCCCCACCCCAGCGCCCGGGCCGTCGGCGCGACCGGGGATCCTCGCCTCGCCCGCCTCCAGGGCCTCGCCATCGGGACCGCCTGTCGCAGGATGGGCATCCACCTGGCCTTCGCCCCCGTGGTGGACGTGAACTCCAATCCCGACAATCCCATCATCAACACCCGGGCCTTCGGGGAGGATCCCGCCCTCGTCGCCCGTCTGGGCGCGGCCTGGATCCGGGGATGCCAGGACAGCGGAGTCCTGGCCTGCGCCAAGCATTTCCCCGGCCACGGGGATACCCGCACTGACTCCCACGACCGCCTGCCCTCCGTGCCCTGCTCCCTCGCCACGGCCCGAAGGCGGGAACTGGTCCCCTTCCGGGCCGCCGTCCGCGCCGCGGTCGCCGCGATCATGACGGCCCACGTGGCCTTCCCCGCCCTGGACGGGCGGCGCCCCGCCACCCTCTCGCGCCGTCTGCTGACGGGCATCCTCCGGGGGGAGCTCGGCTACGGAGGCCTGGTCGTGACCGATTCCCTGAGGATGAAGGGCCTGGCCGCAGAGTACGACGAGGCGGACGCCGCGGTGGAAGCCCTGAACGCCGGGTGCGACCTCCTGCTGGATCCGACGGATCCGGAAGCGGTGCTGGACCGATTGGTCCTGGCCTTCCGCAACCGCGAGATGCCCTGGCCCGTCGGGGCATTGGGGAGGCTGGCGGCGGCACGCCGTCGCCTGGCGGTCCGCGGCCCCCTGCCCCGCCTCGACGAAGCCTCCGTCCGACGTGCCGTAGCCCGGAAATCCGTCACCCGCCGCGGGGGCCCCCTCCCGGGCCGCGCGCTTCGAGACAAGCCCAGCCTCTGGGTCCTCCTGAACGACGGATCGGCCCCCCAGCGGATCCGGGATTTCCGGGCCGCCGTGATCCGCCGCTTCCCCAGGGCTCGCTTCTCCGGGTCGGGCC
>JAHFOU010000269.1 GCA_023261525.1 Planctomycetota bacterium
AGCCGACATCTTCCGCCGCGCGGAGAAGAACGAGGAGCGCAAGCTCCCCGCGCCCCCGGGCTACCACTGGTACACGGAGAAGATCGGCGGCCTGCGCATCCTGGTCGAGGACGTGGTGGGGATGCCGGTGAAGGACGCCCTCGAGCCCGACGGCATCCACGCGGGCATGAGCGACCAGACCTTCACCCCCGAGGTCCACCTCACCCTGACGCCCACCGGCTCCGAGGCCATCGACCGCCTGGCCAAGCGGGCCTACAAGGGCTCCGACTCCCCGCTGAACCAGCGGATGGCCATCATCCTGAATGACGTCCGGGCCCTGCCCACCGAGGAGGAGCGCAAGCGGGACGCGAACGCCCCCGGCCGCATCCTGGAGACGGGGGTCTGCTACATGGCCCCCCGGATCAACGCCCAGAGCTTCCACGGCAAGGTCGTGATCTCCGGGTTCCGCAACGAGGCCGAGCGCGACGAGCTGATCGCGGTTCTCCAGGCCGGGAGCCTCCCGGCCCCCCTGGAGTTCGAGCGCCAGACCCAGGTCGGCCCCTCCCTGGGCGCGGACCAGATGCGCAAGGGCCTCACCGCCTGCATCGCGGGGACGGCCCTGGTCATCCTGTTCATGATGCTCTACTACCTGGCCCCCGGGGCCGTGGCTTGCGTCGCCCTCTTGCTGAACCTCGTCTTCCTGCTGGGCATCATGGCCGCCCTGGGCGCCACGATGACCCTGCCCGGCATCGCGGGCATCGTGCTGACGCTGGGCATGGCCGTGGACGCCAACATCCTCATCTTCGAGCGCGTGCGCGAGGAGATGGCGGCCGGGAAGGCCCTGGGGCAGTCCCTCCACGCCGGCTATGCGCGGGCCTTCGTCACCATCATCGATACCCACATCACGACCGTGATCTCGGCCGTCGTCCTCTACGCCATGGGCTCGGAGCAGGTGAGGGGCTTCGCCGTGACCCTGATGGTGGGCCTGGCGGCCAGCCTTTTCACTTCGGTGCTGGTCACCCGGGCCATCTTCGACCTGGCCCTGGCCAAGGGCTGGATGAGCCGCTTCCGCATGCTCCACCTCTTCCCGAAGACCTCCATCGACTTCGTGCGCCTGGCCCCCTGGTGCATGATCTGCTCCATCATCGTCACCGTGGGCGGCCTGGCCTATGTGGGCGTCCTGGGCCGGGAGATGCTGGGCACGGACTTCACCGGCGGCCGCATCCTCCAGCTCCGCTACGCCCAGGGCCAGGACATCCAGGCCGTGCGCCAGGAGGTGGACCAGGTCCTGCGCGAGGGCGGGTATCCCCAGGGGCCCGACGCCCAGGTGGTCCAGCTGAGCCGCTCCGGCTCGGTGGCCGCGGGCCCCTCGAGGGACTTCGAGGTCGTCACCCGCAACCTGGACCTGGACGCCGACCGGGTCCGCAAGATCCTCCGCCAGACCCTGGGGGCCTCCCTGGCCTCCATCGAGGAGACCAAGGGGGTCGCCGCCGGGCACCTGGGCTTCGACCTGGCCTTCACCGGCCCCCAGGACCTGGCCGCCCACACCCAGAGCCTGCGCCTGGCCGGCCTGAAGGATGCGGACCTCCAGGCTGCCGGGGAGGGCGGGCGCGCCGCCAGGCTCTCCGTCACGCCCCGCCTCCTGGTGGGGGACCTGAAGGCCCGCCTGGGGGATCGCCTGTCCCCGTCGGCCTTCCGGATGGAGCCCCTGAGGGCCCGGCACACCCGCGTCGTCTGCGCCGTGAGGGACATGACGGCGGACCAGGTCCGCGCCCGGCTCGCGACGCCGGCGGTCAACCTCCCGGGCTGTGACGTGGAGGTGGGCAAGCCCGACGCCCGCGGGGTCGCGCCGTTCACCCTCCGCTGCCCCATGACGGATGTCGAGGAGATCAAGACCCGCCTCCTGAGGCACTTCGGGCCCGAGCTCTGCCTCCAGGACGTGCCCTACGCCAAGATCAACCCGGACGGGACCTGCCACGTGGAGATCCGGCTCCAGAACCCCATGAAGATCACTGACATCGCCACCAAGCGCGAGGACATCCGCAAGGCCCTGGGCCTCCAGCTGGGCTCCTCGAGCGAGCTCCGGGGCGGCATGCCCGAGGATCCCCCCGGCACGGGCCGCGACCTGATCTGCGACTACAAGGACGGCATGAAGGACCTCATGCAGTTCCTCTTCATGCTCCGCCAGCCGGGCTCGGACCTGCCGCTCGTCGAGCCCTTCCAGGACGCCCAGGTGGTCCCGTCCTCGGTGCGCCTGACCTTCTCGGTGCTGGACGCCTCCCAGGGGATCGCCCCGGCCCAGCGCGCCGCCCAGGCCGTGAAGGGGACCCTGACCGAGGCCGCGCTCGTCGCCCATCCCGGGGGCTTCCATGCCTCCCTGGAGCTGGACGAGGACCAGGTCCACGCGGCCGAGGCCCAGCTGAGGGAAGGCTACGGCCAGGACCTCTCCGATCCCTTCCCGCGCGATGATGTCGTGGGATCCGTGGTGGCCGCCCAGGCCATCAAGGATACGGGCATGGCCCTGCTGGCGGCCTGGGCGGCCCTCATTCTCTACATCGCCTTCCGCTTCGAGTTCATCTCGGGAGTGGCGGCCATCGTGGCCCTCATCCACGACGTCTGCGTGGCCCTGGCGGTGCTGGCCATCACCCACACCCAGATCGACATGACCGTCGTGGCGGCCCTGCTGACCATCGTGGGCTATTCGGTGAACGACACCATCGTGGTCTTCGACCGGATCCGCGAGAACCTCGGCGGGCGCTGGGACGTCACGGGCGAGGAGTTCGGCCGCGTGGTGAACCTGAGCGTGAACCAGACCCTCGCGCGCACCATCCTCACCTCGACCACGGTCTTCATTGCCGTGCTCAGCCTGTTCGCAGGCGGGGAGGTTTTCCGCGGGTTCGCCATCGCCATGCTGGCCGGCGTGATCACCGGGACCTACTCCTCGGTCTACATCGCCGCGCCGCTCGCGAAAATGTGGCGCCGTCGCGCCGCCCTCGCGAAGAAGTAGCGCCTTTTCTCGAGCTTGGCCTTCATCCCGCCGATGAAGTCAGGGGGAATGATCTTGCGCCCCCGCGCCGCGCCGTTACAATTCGCGGCCAGTCAGGGGGTTAAGGCGGTTTTCCGGGAAACCCGGAGGGGGAGAGGCGTCCGATGAAGAGCGATACGAAGATCGGGATCGCGGTGGTCCTGGCGCTGGTGGCCGTGGTGGGCATCCTCCTCGGCCGCGAGATCATGAACCGCAAGAACAAGGCCGCCCAGGATCTGGCGGCTTCCAACGCGGTGGAGGGGACGGACGTTCCCCCGGTCGAGGGCGCTGCCCCCGCTGCCGGGGTCAAGGATCCCGTCGCCGAGGCCAAGGACGCCGTGTCCGACCCCGCCAAGGCCCCTGTCGTCGCCGAGGCCCAGAAGGACGTGGTCTTCGACCCCAACCAGCCGTCTTCGACCGCGACCGGCCTGGAGCCCGTGGCCGGCGGCCAGCCCCTGGCTTCCGCCCAGCCCACGCCCGCTTCCGTGCCCTCCGCTCCCCAGGAATACGTGGTGAAGTCCGGGGATAGCGGGGAGGGCATCGCCAAGCAGGTCTACGGGAAGAAGTACTTCGGCCGCCAGAGCGCCTGGGAGTTGATCGCCGCCGCCAATCCCGGCGTGAGCGCCAGCCGCCTGAAGATCGGGATGAAGCTTGCGATCCCGGCCGCGCCCGTGACGGCTGAGGCCACCCCCGCCGTGACCGCGGAAATCCCCGGGGCTGCCCCCGCGGGTTCCGGCACCGGGACCTACACCGTGAAGAAGGGCGACCT
>JAHFOU010000270.1 GCA_023261525.1 Planctomycetota bacterium
CCCCCGCAGCCGGCCGTTCTCCGCGGGGGTCAGGGGGGTCCCTCCCGGCGGGCGGATGTTCGAAGAAGGAGGGTCGCATGGCGGCCTGGACGGGGCAGGATTCCCGGTCGGCGAAGCCCCGGCGGTAGAGCTCGTTGGAGGCCTCCAGGGCGGAGAGATTCCCGCCCGAGAGGTCCCAGTCCTCCCCGCCGTAGCGGCTCTGGACCTCGTCGGGGTTCTGGCGGCTCCCCAGCCGGGCCAGGGCGTCCTCGATCCCGCTACGGGCCAGGAAGAGGGCCTTTGAAGCCTGGGTGCGCTGTTCGCAGGCCCGGCGCTCCAGCTGGGCCATGGCGACGAAGGCCGCGCCCA
The DNA here is from genome assembly GCA_023261525.1 of Planctomycetota bacterium. Taxonomy (GTDB): domain Bacteria; phylum Planctomycetota; class SBBH01; order JAHFOU01; family JAHFOU01; genus JAHFOU01. Next base: position 349 of record JAHFOU010000270.1, read on the forward strand.
GCATGGCCAGGATCCCCAGGACCCCGACCACCACCAGCAGGGCCAGGCCGTCGCGTTTCATGCCGTTCATGCTATCCATCCGTCCGGACCCTCCGCTACTGCCAGGCGGTGATGCGGGGGCCGCTCAGCGCCTGCCAGGCGAAGGTGATGTCGTCGAAGAAAGGGGTTTCCAGGAGGGGGTCGTTCCCGGGGCTTGCCAGGTCGGTGCGGAAGCGGACCCGGTAGCGGAAGGAGCTCAGGAAGCGGTTGAGGACCGCCCCCTGGGCCAGGGGCTGGAGGGCGGGGCCCGACAAGGTGCCGCCCGGGGCCAGGAGGTCCAGCTCCAGCCAGGCCCGGGGCGCCCCGGAGGGCTGGTCGGCCAGGAGGGGGTCGACCAGGCGCTTCTGGCCCATGGGGGGGACCCCCGCCGGATAGGCCCCTCCGTAGTCGAGCGTGAGTTCCATGCGGGGGTCCCGGGGCAGGGACGCCGTCCAGTCCGCCCTCAGGAGGCGTCCGGGGACGGGGGTCCTCAGCAGGTCGGAGAGGAAGGCCCCGTCGCCGGCCTTGTAGTAGCGGCCCTCCCGGTAGCGGGCGTTCGCCCAGTTCGCGGCGTTCAGCAGGGCGGTGGGCCCGTTGTCCGTGAAGTCGCAGATCGCGAATTCGTCCAGGACCTCGTTGGCGAGGAACCCTCCGACCTGGGTGTCGGTGAGCTGGCCGCCCAGGGCCATCAGGGTGCCCCCGGACAGGACGTCCTGGTCCGTGGTCGAGGTGTTCGGGGTGGAGTAGGAGCCCCCCGCCGGGTCGTCCGTCCAGGGTCCCCGCACGCTCTTGACCCAGAGGTGGAGGTCGTTGCCGAGTACGGGCTCGTCCGAGTCGAGGAGGGCGGTGATGAGGTGCCACCTCAGGCCCGGCAGGAGTACCATCCCGGCGTCCCCTTCCTGCGTGTGGTACTGACGCTCGAGGCAGCCGGGATCGGAGACCGGGCTGACCGCCTCGATCCAGTTCTCCCAGGCGATCCCCCAGTTGTCCGCCTCCCGGCCGATGACCAGGCTCTGGGTGGCCTTGGACCCCAGGTCGCGGATGCAGCTGAAGTCGATCCGGTAGCGGGCCTTGGCGCTGGAGAAAGCCTTGACCCAGTAGGAGAACACGGCGTGGTTGCTCGTGTTCCCGGGGGGATAGCTCACGGGGAAGTTCCCCGTGGCCTTGTAGGCCGGGGACCTGCGGACCTGGACGTAGGCGCCGTCGGGGTGGAGGGTGCCGGGTTCGACGGAGGGGTCGGGCCAGGAGCTTTCCCACGCGTTCCCTTGCAGGAGGCTGTCGGCCAGGGGGAAGGACTGGCGTTTGTTTTCCCCGGCAGGGTTTCCCGGCACCGCCTCCGCGTCCCAGTCGTCGTCGAAGTGCTGGAGGAACATCAGGGTGCCGGCCGTGGGATTCAGGTTGGCCAGCTCCACCGTCGCCAGGGCCAGGAAGCCGTCGAAGTCGGCGGCCTTGCCCATGGGGATGGCCATGGGCGCGCAGGGGCAGGTCGTCACGGCCAGGCCCGATCCCGCCGGCGGAAGCAACGGGCCCCAGAAGGCCAGGGAGGTCGTGGAGGAGCCCTCCGTGGGCAGGAGGGGGTTGGTGCCCAGGGAGAGGTAGTCCTTGAGGGAGGTCCGGGTGCCCACGAAGTCCTTCTGGGAGGTCTGGCGGAGCAGGGAGAAGGCCTCCACGGTGGCGCCCCGGGTCTGCTCGGCCAGGAGGGAGCCGTTCTCGGCCAGGACCCGGCCCACGGCGCTCAGGCGGAAGCTCCCGGTGGGGTAGAGGCTTCCCTCCGTGGACCAGATCGTCAGGTCCGACTTGTCGACCCACCGGAACATCAGCTGGTCGGGCAGGTCCTTCGAGAGGCCGGTGTTCGGGTTGAAGTTCGCCTTCAGGAGGTCGGCCCCGCAACGGTTCCCTCCCTCGCGGTTGCCTCCGTTGCCGGAACCCGACATCACCATGGCATTCATGCCGCTGACCAGGGTGGGCACCAGGCCGTCGCAGAACTGGGAGAAATGCTCCCAGCTGTCGAAGAGGCCCGGCACGGGAACGGGGCGGCTCGGGTCCGTGGCCCAGGAGGGGAAGGGGTCCACCCCGGTGCGGAAGCGGAGGATGGCGTCCGCGATGTCCGAAGCCATGGTGGGCGTGATCCGGTACAGGTCCATGCGCACGTCGCCGGGATCCGCGGGGTTGCCCGGGTCGCCGAACAGCTCCACGTAGATCGGGAGCATCCCCGGGTCCAGGAGGGGCGTCGGCAGGCCCGCGGCGATGGTCACGGGATCCCCCGGGTGCTCGAGCCATTGAGGAGCTTGGGCGGCGATGGTCACGGTTTCGGCGGGGGGCGGGAACAGCTCCCGGGGTTTCATGCGCTCGCCGGTCTCTCCTCCACCCGGATCTCCGGGCCCCCCCGAGCCGCCCAAATGCTCCTGGACATGGGCGGTGCTGACGGCGGACAGGTCCTGGAGGATGGCCACCAGGACCGCGCGGCTGGCCGCGTTCAGGTTCACCGGGGGCCGGCCTTCCTCCTCCGGGGCGAGGGGGAGGCGCCGCTTCTTGATGTCGCTGGATCCCAGCTGGGCCAGCTGGGTGGCGTAGGCGTTGGGGTGGACGACCTTCCGGTCGATCCAGCTGGAGACCGTGATCCAGGGCGAGAGGTCCCTGGCGGTGCCGACCGCCGCCTGGAGCTGGTCGACGGAGGCATAGCCCCCCCGGGGGCGGTTCTGGAGGGCCAGGGTCCCCAGGTTCGCCACGCCGACCTCCGGCTGGGCGCCGAGGACGTCGAGGATGCGGGCCAGCTGGCCATTCCAGCCCCGCCCGGGCCCGGAGGCGTCGGCGGGAAGCCCGGAGGTCACCGGGCGGGTCTCGGCCACGAAGGGATCCCGGTGATCCGGGATCCCGTCGCCGTCGCGGTCCTCGGCGTCCAGGAAGCCCCCGTTGACGTTGATCTTGCCGGACTCGTCCTCGACCTTGAGGACGTACTGGTTCCCGAGCGGGGCCAGGTCGGCCGCCAGGCGGCCCGAGAAGCCCCGGCGCAGGGAGTCCAGCAGGGGCTGCTGGAGGCTGTCGGCGGCGAAGAAGGAGGGGCGAAGGGCGAGGCGCAGGGGGCAGTCGACGGTGTTGAGGGTCCCCGCCCCGAAGACCTCGGCGGCGGGCTCGGGGCCGTCGAGCAGGGCGTCGGCGTTCCAGTCCTCGCCCTGGTAGGCGTTCTGGAGCGAGGAGGCGTCCTGGCCGGCGCTGAGACGGGCCAGGGCGTCCTCGATGCCGCTGCGGGCCAGGAGCAGGGCCTTGGTGCCGTACAGGCGCTGCTGGGAGGCCTTGCGCTCCAGCTGGGCCAGGGTCACGAAGCTCACGGCCAGGATGGCCAGGACCCCCAGGATCCCGAGCACGACCAGGAGGGCGAGTCCGGCGCG
>JAHFOU010000271.1 GCA_023261525.1 Planctomycetota bacterium
CCGGGGGTTGGGAGGGGTCGAGCTTGGCCTTGAGCGCGGCGATCTTGGGATTGGCGGGGTCCAGCCCGGAGGCCTGGTCGAGGAACTTCCCGCCGTCCTCGCCCAGCCCCTTGTCGGCGCACCACTGGGCCAGGTCCAGGAGGTCGGCGGCCAGCTTCTGCTTCAGGCCCGTCTCGGCCGGGTCCGCCCCCCAGGCGCAGAGGGTGAACAGGAGGGCCAGGGCCCCGTGGCGCTTCCTCATGGCCGCCTAGTGTAGGCCAAGGCGGTATGATCCCGCCAGATGCCTCTCGAAGACGATTATGGGGTGCCCTTCCCGGGCGATGTCCTGGCGGGGGACCGCTGGACCCGCACGGGACTGCCGCGGGACCTTCAGGGCCCCTTCGACTGGAAGGCTATCTTCGGACGGGAGGCGAAGCGGGTCCTGGACCTGGGGTGCGGCAACGGGCGCTACCTGATCGGCTCGGCCCTGGCCCGGCCGGACCTGGATCACCTCGGTGTGGAAGCCGTCCAGCGCTCGTTGGATTTCGCCGCCCACCGGGCCAACAAGCGGGGCCTGTCCAACGTGCGTTTCGCGTTGGGGGAGGCTGCGGACTGGCTCTTCCACCGCCTGAACGCCGGGGCCGTGGACGAGATCCACCTCTACCATCCCCAGCCCTACTACGAGGCCTCGGCGGCGGCCCGGCGCCTGTTGACCCCGGAATTCCTCCGCCGGGCCTGGGAGGTCCTGAGGCCCTCGGGCCTCCTGGTGCTCCAGACCGACAACAAGCCCTACTGGGACTACCTGAAGAAGGCCGTGCCCTTCCACTTCGAGGTGAGGCTCCACAAGGACGTCTGGCCGGACGCCCCCCTGGGCAGGACCCGCAGGGAGATCCTCGCCCGGCAGACGGGACTGGCCGTGTTCCGCATGGAGGCCGTCCGGCGCGACGTCCCCCTGCCGGGGGAGGCGCCCCGGCCGGACTTCGACGCCAACCGCCCCCGTTTCCGCCGCCGCGGGCGGGTAGAATCCCGGCCATGAAGAAACTCCTGAAGTGGACGGCCCTGCTTCTCCTCGCCGTCGTGGCGCTGGGGCTGGTGGCCCGCAACTTCATCATCAAGGCCACGGCCAAGAAGGTGGTCCGCCAGACCCTGGGCGTGGAGATGGACATCGGCTCCCTCAACGTCGCCCTCTTCGATAGCGACGTCCGCATCGAGGACCTCAAGGTCTACAGCCCCGAGGGCTTCGGCAAGGAGCCCCTGGCCGAGGTGCCCCTGATCCACGTGGACTACGAGGCGGGATCCATGCTCAAGGGCAAGCCCCACTGCACCCTGGTGGAGCTGGACATCCACGACGTGGAGGTCGTCAGGAACGCGGCGGGGGACCTGAACCTCTCCAAGCTCAAGGCCCTCCAGAAAGGGGATGGGGACAAGCCGGCCGAAGGCGGGTCTCCGAGCGAGGAGGGCAAACCGGTGGAGATGCGGATCGACAAGCTCGTCCTCACCCTCCACCAGGTCACCTACACCACCCTGGACGCCGATGGCTCGGTGAAGAGCCAGCAGGTCTACCAGACCGGCATGGACAAGGAGGTCTTCGAGGACCTCCAGAGCCCCAAGGAGATCGCCCAGCTGGTGGCCCTGCGGGCGGCGAAGGCGGTCGGGATGAAGCTGGCCGTGTACGGGATCCGGATGGGCCTGTCCCGCATGGGGGACAAGGCCATGGAGGGGCTGAAGTCCATGGGCGGCGGCTTCCTGGAGGGCGCCAAGGGGCTCCTCGGAAAGCTCAACCCCTTCGGCGGGGACAAGAAGGACTAGAACTCGGAGCAGTTGAAGACGAGCAGCCGGCAGCGGCTGCAGAACACCTTGCACTGCTGGTGCTTCAGCGCGCCTCCGCAGGCCGGGCAGACCCCGTTGACGTCCGTCGTCCCATCCTGGCGATCCGGTCGAAGTGGTGCTTCTCCAGCGGCTGCACCGACAGCCGGCTGCGCTTGAGGAGAACCATGTCCTGGAGTTCGTGGCATGCGCGGATCTCCTCGAGGGGGACGAAGCGGGGGAAGCGTTCCGTGAATTCGATCTCCACCTGGAACCAGACCGGCCTCGTCGGCGTGGAGGCCGGGTCGAAATGGACGTCGCCCTTCCTCCAGGCCGTGGGGTCGGGGTGGCCGCCGCGGGTCACGCGGGCCAGCCCCGCCACGCCCGGGGGCTCGGCGTTGGAATGGTAGAAGAGGATCCCGTCGCCGGGCTTGAGCTCGTCGCGCAGGAGGTTGCGGGCCTGGTAGTTGCGGACCCCGCCCCAGCCGGTCCGGCCGTCGCGCTTCAGGTCGTCGAGGGAGTAGGCGGTCGGCTCGGTCTTCAACAGCCAGAAGCGTTGGGGGGCCGCCATGGCCGGGGATTATACTGGCCGCATGGTCCACATCGATCTCGTCTACGAAGGCGGTCTGAGAACCAAGGCCACGCACGGCCCCTCGGGCGCGGAGCTCTCCATCGATGCCCCCAAGGACAACGAGGGCAAGGGCGAGGCCTTCTCCCCGACGGACCTCCTGGCCACGGCCCTGGGCGCCTGCATGATGACCATCATGGGTATCGCGGCGAAGCGCCGCGGGGTGAAGCTCGAGGGGGCCAGGGTCTCGGTCGAGAAGCACATGGTGGCCGACCCGGAGCGCCGTGTCGGGCGCCTGGACGTGGCCTTCGACATGCCCGCGGGGGTCGGGGTCGAGGACCGGACCGTCCTGGAGCGGGCGGCCCTGGCCTGCCCCGTGCACAAGAGCCTGAGCCCGAAGACCGAGGTCGCGGTCAGCTTCCGCTGGGCCTAGCGGCGAACCAGCCCAGGGCAGCCCAGGTCCTGAACCAGGCCTGGACCCTCTCGGGCGGGGCCGGCGCGGCCTGAAGGGCCCGGCTCAGCCTCTTCCCCCGTCCCAGCGCGGTCAGCAGGGCGAACTCCCCGGGTTCCAAACGCTTGTGGTAGACGGTCTCCTCCTGCCGGTGCACCGCGACGAAGACGCGCTTCCTGCGGGGCTTCACGCCGCCTCGGTCCACTTCGTAGGAGAGATCGAGCAGGCTGAGGTGGGGCTGGAGACAAAACCGGGTCGAAGCCCCTGCCTGGCTCAGGTCCGGGCGGGAAAGGCCCGCGGCGTCGAAGGCCAGGACCTTGGCCCACTCGAAGCGGGCCATCTCCCGAGCCGCCCCCGGGGGCAGGAAGGAGGGGAGGCGCCGGCCAAGATTCCGTAGGGTCCAGCTCCGGGAAGGATGCGCGGTCAGGTAGTCCCGGCAGAGGCGCTCGAAGCGGGCCTTCCCGAGCAGGCGCTGGACCCCGGGGAAATCCTCCTGCAGGGACTCCAGCAGACGCATCCAGTACTGCCCGTTGTAGACCTCCAGTCGCGCCGCCGCGCCGAGGTGGCGGTTGGGCAGGAGGTGGCGCGAGGCCCCCGGCGGCAGGTCCCGCCGGGTCAGGTCCCGGCGGATCCCGTCGAACATCCAGCGCTGGAGCCGTGCGAGGCGGCTCATGCCGGCCTCCGGGCGGGGCGCAGGGCCTCGGCCCTGCGGGCTTCCTTCCAGACCTGGGCGAAGGGGGGGATGCGGCCGTCACGCTCGAGGATGGTGGAGACGGGGCCGGTGAGGCGCTGGGCCTGGCGGTAGAGTTCCCAGACCGCCTCGGGGACCGGGTGGTCGTGGGTGTCGAGGAGGATCTCCCGGCGCCGGGTGTGCCCGGCCAGGTGCATCTGGAAGACGCGCCGGTGGGGGACGCCGCGCACGTAGTCCATGGGGTCGAAGTCGTGGTTC
>JAHFOU010000272.1:0-3019 GCA_023261525.1 Planctomycetota bacterium
GCTGAAGCCGATCCCGATCCAGCCGTTGTCATGGATGTAGGGGATGTTCACATGAAACAGCGAGAGGATCCAGGTCGCCAGGTAGACCAGGCCGATGCCCGCCGTGGCGGCGAAGATGCCCAGCTTGAAGTTCTCGGTGGCCCGGATGAGGCGGGTGGCGTAGGCGACGACCAGCATGGCCAGGACGCCGATGGTCAGCCCCACGGCCTGAAGCACGATGCCGTGGAACTGGGCGTTGTAGATCGCCGAGATCCCGCCCAGGGCCAGGCCCTCGCAGAGGGCATAGCCGGTGGCCGTGATCGGCGCCCAGCTCTTCTTGAAACAGGTCACCAGGGAGAACACCAGGCCGCCGATCACGCCGACCAGCATCCAGGGCATGATCGAGGCCGGGGAGACCAGGAACTTCTGCCAGACGAAGGCGGCCGAGCAGACCACCGCCAGCAGGAGGAAGCCGGTCCTCAGCGCCGTGCCCTCCAGGGTCATCACGTCGTCGGAGGAGGCTGCCGAGAGGCCCCGGAAGGTGTCGGCGCGCAGGGCGGGGTTGGAGGACCGCATCATGACAGGCTCCTTTCGACGTCCAGTTTAATCACCCCGCCGGGCAGCGGGGACGAGAATCCGGGGCCGATTTTCTCAGGCGCTTTCGCGCTGGGGCTCTGCCTCTTCGTCCTTCGGCTTCTCCAGCTTGCCCTTCGGCATGACCTGGACCGGCTTCTCCCGGCGCACCACCTGGGGGGTGATGCGGTAGCGGGAGGGCTCGGCGCGCTCCGGCAGGTCGTAGAGGATGTCCTGCATCACCGATTCGCAAATGGAGCGCAGGGCGCGGGCCCCGGTGCCCTTCTTGAGGGCCAGGCGGGCGATCTCGCGGAGGGCCGGCGGGGTGAACTCCAGCTCCGCCCCCTCCATCTCGAACATGCGCTGGTACTGGCGCACCAGGGCGTTCTTCGGCTCCGTGAGCACGCTCACCAGGGCCGTCTCGTCCATGGGCTGGAGGGGCGCGAGCACCGGAAGGCGCCCGACGAACTCCGGGATCATCCCGAACTCCACCAGGTCCTCGGTCTCCACGCGGGCCAGGAGCTTGCCGAGCTCCTTCTCGGACACGGCGTCATCCCCCGTCTCCGTCTTGAAGCCGATCTGCTGACGCCCGATGCGGCGCGCGATCACCTGGTCCAGGCCCGTGAAGGTGCCCCCGCAGATGAAGAGGATGTGGGTGGTATCCACCTGGATGTACTGCTGCTCCGGGTGCTTGCGGCCGCCCTGGGGCGGGACGTTGGCGATCGTGCCCTCGAGCATCTTGAGCAGGGCCTGCTGGACGCCCTCGCCCGAGACGTCCCGGGTGATGGAGACGTTGTTCTGGGTCTTGGCGATCTTGTCGATCTCGTCGATGTAGATGATGCCCTGCTGGGCCCGCTGGACGTCCATGTCCGCCGCCTGCAGGAGCTTGAGCAGGAGGTTCTCCACGTCCTCGCCCACGTAGCCAGCTTCGGTCAGGGTCGTGGCGTCCCCGATCGCGAAGGGCACGTCCAGGATGCGGGCCAGGGTCTTGGCGAGCAGGGTCTTGCCCGAGCCCGTGGGCCCGACGAGGAGGACGTTGGACTTCTCGATCTCGACCTCGTCCCTCCCGACGGACTGGAGCCCAGCCTGGAGGCGCTTGTAGTGGTTGTGCACGCCCACCGCGAGGGTCCGCTTGGCCTGCTCCTGCCCCACCACGTACTGGTCGAGCCGCTCCTTGATCTCCCGCGGCGGCAGGACCCGGCGGAAGGCCGGGGCGGGGGCCTTGTCCCGGGAGGCCTCGGCCTGGAGGATCTGGTTGCAGTCCGAGACGCACTCGTTGCAGATGAAGATGTCCGCCGGCCCCCGGATGAGGTGCTTCACGGCGGGCGAGAGGCGCCCGCAGAAGGTGCAGGCGTCGGTGTCCCGGCCGCGGCGGGGCGGCTGGGGAGGACCTCCTCCTGGCGGCTTTCCGGCGTTCATCCGATCCTAGCCCTGCGGGGGCTTCTTCCCGGAGCCCTTGAGCGTCACCAGGGCCTCGTCCACGATCCCGTACTTCTGGGCCTCCTCGGCCGAGAGGAAGTAGTCGCGGTCCGTGTCCTTCTGGATCGTCTCGAAGGGCTTGCCGGTGTGGAAGGCGATGATCTCGTTGAGACGCTTCTTGAGGCGCAGGATCTCCTCGGCCTGGATCTGGATGTCGGCCGCGGTCCCCTGTGCGCCGCCCCAGGGCTGGTGGATCATGATGCGGGCGTTGGGCAGGGCGTAGCGCTTGCCCTTCGTGCCTGCGCAAAGCAGCACGGCACCCATCGAGGCGGCCTGGCCGATGCAGTAGGTCGCGATGTCGTTGGGCAGGTACTGCATGGTATCGTAGATCGCCAGCCCGGCGGTCACGGACCCGCCCGGGGAGTTAATGTAGACGGAGATGTCCTTCTCCTTGTCCTCGCTGTTGAGGAAGAGGAGCTGGGCGATGACGAGGCCGGCGCTGACCTCGTCCACCCCCCCGATGAAGACGATGCGGTCCTTCAGCAGGCGGGAGTAGATGTCGTAGGCGCGCTCGCCGCGCCCGGTCTTCTCGATGACGGTGGGGACCAGGATGCTCATGCCGTCGCCTTCCTTCCGGAGACCGCGCCCAGGATCTCGTCGTTGACGCGCTGGACGCCGATCTCGTTGACCTTGGACCACTTCACCTTGCCGTCCTTGCCCACCACCACGGTGGCCCGGGCGTGGATGCCCTTGTCCTCGAGGTAGACCCCGTACTTGCGGCCCACGTCCCCCTTCGGGTGGAAGTCGGCCAGGATGGGCAGGCTCTTGATGCCGAGCTTCTCCGCGAACGCCACCTGGGAGGGCTTGGCGTCCACGCTGATCATGACCACAAGGGCGTCCTGATCGGAGAACCGGGTGTAGTCCGTCTCACAGGCTCCGACCTCCTTGGAGCAAACGCCCGTGAAGGCCAGGGGGAAGAACATGAGGACCACGTCGCGCTTCCCCCGGAAGGAGGACAGCGTGAACTTCTCCTTCAGGTTGGCCCCGT
>JAHFOU010000272.1:3029-3738 GCA_023261525.1 Planctomycetota bacterium
CCAGGCTGAAGTCGGGGGCCTCGGCGCCAACGGCGATGGCGGCCACGGTCAGGCCTTCCTCGAAAGGGCTTCGGAGACCTTGCCGACCATCTCCTTGGCGCTCTTGCCGGGATTCAGGGTCTTGGACCCCTCCTTCCAGTTGGCCGGGCAGACCTCGCCATGGGCAGCGGAGTAGACCAGGGCCTGGAGCTTGCGCAGCAGCTCCGAGGCGTTGCGGCCGACGTTCAGGACGTTGACCTCGGAGGAGACCAGCTTGCCCTCGGGGCTGATGATGAAGGTCCCGCGGAAGGCCAGGCCGTTGCTCTCGTCATAGACGCCGAACAGCTTGGAGACCTTGCCGCTGGAGTCCGCGCCCATGGCGTACTTCACGTCCTTGAGCAGCTTCTCCTCGCGCTGCCAGGCCATGTGGACGAACTTGGTGTCCGTGGAGACCGAGACCACCTCGGCGCCGGCCTTGACCAGGGCGGCGTGCTGGGTGGCGAGGTCGGCCAACTCGGTCGGACAGACGAAGGTATAGTCGGCGGGATAGAAGACGAGGACGGTCCACTTCTTGTTCTTCTTGGCGTCGGCCAGGTTGAACTTGCCGAAGTCCCCATTCTGGAAGGTCTCCAGGCTGAAGTCGGGGACATCGTGGCTGACGCGCAGGGGCTGCTGGGCTTCGGTCATGGGTTCACTCCTCCTGGGGAATTGGCGAGGGGTAAGGCAGGTA